>CAYSLM010000072.1:0-3365 GCA_964431895.1 uncultured Aequorivita sp. | reverse complement strand
GAGTATGCGTGGTGCGTGCCCCCGGCGATATTCATGGAAATGCCGTGTTGAATGGCAAATTGGGTGTTTTGGATGGTGCCTTGCACAATGCTCAATTCGCGCTGCACCAATCCTTCCGATAGCGGAAAACCCATTTTCCGCACAGCGCTTTTGTCCAATTGCAATTGTAGCAGGTCGTTTACGTATTTTTCGGAATGGACCGCGAGGATATCTTCCATCTCGGGTTTTCCGGGTTCAAAAAAGTTTTCTTCCGTACAGCTGCCCTCATAAAGTAATTGTTGGGGCACCAAACTGTACTTTTCCATAGGGAAGCGATGGCCTTCGGGCAAGGGGTGGTGATAGTTTGGGGCATAGGCAATCTTTAGCATTGGGCGATTTTATATTTCTTCTTATAAGGAATAAAATATTACAATATTTTCAAAAGCTAACAAATATCATTTTTTCAGTAGAAAGATTGCCGCAATTTTGTAGCCATTTTTCAATTTTTAAGCAAATGACTTCCTCCGGAAAAATAGAACTGATGGCCCCCGCGGGCAATTTTGAATCGCTACAAGCGGCCTTGGACAATGGCGCGGACTCCGTCTATTTTGGTGTTGAGCAGCTAAATATGCGCGCCCGGGCGAGTATCAATTTCACCATTGTCGACCTGCCCGAAATTTCGAAACGTTGCAAAAAGAAAGGCGTTCGAACCTATCTTACGCTGAATACCATCATTTACGACCACGATCTGTCACTGATAAAAACCCTATTGGATGCCGCCAAAGCCGCGGATCTCACTGCCGTGATCGCGATGGATCAGGCCGTGATTGCATACGCCAGACAGATTGGAATGGAAGTTCACATTTCAACCCAAATTAATATCACCAATATTGAAACGGTAAAGTTTTACGCCCTCTTTGCCGATACTATGGTGATGAGCCGCGAACTGAGCCTGCGTCAAGTAAAGAAAATCACCGAACAGATTGAAAAAGAACAGGTGAAAGGCCCTTCCGGCAATTTGGTAGAGGTCGAAATTTTCGGCCACGGTGCGCTTTGTATGGCAGTTTCTGGGAAATGTTATTTGAGTCTCCACTCGCACAATTCCTCGGCCAACCGTGGCGCCTGCAAGCAGAATTGCCGAAAAAAATACACGGTGATCGATCAGGAAACCGGTTTTGAAATTGAATTGGACAACGAATATATGATGTCGCCCAAGGACCTGTGCACGGTTAATTTTTTGGATCAAGTCATCGAAACCGGCATAAAGGTTTTAAAAATAGAAGGCCGAGGCCGTGCTCCGGAATATGTGGCCACGGTGACCAAAGTATATCGCCAAGCGATTGATGCCTATTACGACGGAAGCTATTCCGAAGAAAAAGTGGAACAGTGGATGGTCGAATTGGCAGAAGTCTATAACCGCGGGTTCTGGAGCGGATATTATTTGGGCCAGAAACTGGGCGAATGGAGCAATACCGACGGCTCGCAGGCTACCCAGAAAAAAGTCTATATCGGTCGGGGCGTGCATTATTTCCCCAAAACCAAAATTGCCGAGTTCAAGATTGAGGCTTACGACCTAAATTTGGGCGATAAAATATTAGTGACCGGCCCCACCACGGGCGCAAAGGAATTTGATCTTTCGGAAATGCTCGTGAACGACCAAGCGCTTTCCACCGCCAAGAAGGGAGATTCCTGTACCATTCCCACGCCGTTCCGGGTGCGGCCATCAGACAAACTCTATAAAATCGTCGCTTCGTAAATGGTGGTAGTAACCCTGCAACGGAACAAATGCATTGGCTGTAACTACTGCGTGGAGTTGGCCCCGGCCCATTTCCGAATGTCGAAAAAAGATGGCAAAACGGTTTTGTTGCATTCCGAGGAAAAACGTGGCTTCCACACGCTAAAAATCGCCGATAACGAGGCCTTGGAGAGCTGTGACCAAGCGGCCAAGGCTTGCCCGGTGAAGATTATTTCGGTAAAACTGATTTAATATCTAATCTTCCGCACTTGATTTCTTCCAAAGTGAAAAAATCGGCCTTTCATAAAAAGTAACGCGGATTCCCAAAAGAAGGATTAGCCCGCCAAGGCCCATTTGCCAAGTAATTTCCTCCGCCAGAAATACCCAGGCCAGCAAGGCAGTTAGGGCGGCTTGCCCAAGCAGACTCACCGAAACGCGCGTGGCCCGCATATGTTTTGTGGCATACCCAAGCAGGAGCCAGGCCAGCAATTGGCAAACCAGGCCTTGGGCCATAAATACCGACCATCCCACGGAATCGTAGCCAAAAAAAGGCTCATTGTTCAGAAACGTAAGCCCCGCCAAAAGAACGGCTGAGGTCACGGTACTCAGGGTTATAAACGGAAACACTTCCACCTCGTACAGCACGTATTTGCTTACCAACATATAGATTGCATAAAACACGCCCGAAAGAATGGCAAATATAAAGGCCAGGTCAAAATCGAGCTCCAGAAAGAAGTGGAATCCCACCAGGGTAATCATCCCGAAAATCGCGATGGACGTTCCTATCCAAAAATTGGAGGTAGGTTTGTTTTTCAGAAAAAAGAACGATCCCAGCCCCACCCAAACCGGCGACAGGTTGGTAAGCAAGGTAGCCTGTGTGGCCGTTGAAAGCTGGATGGAAACGTTCCACACCGCAACGTCAAGGGCGAAAAGCGTTCCGCAGACCACCGTAAGCCAAAACATCTTTACGGAAGGCAATTTGAGTTTGCCCGAAACCACTGCGGCCGGCAATAAAATAGCACCCGCAATCGCCATTCGGTAAAAGGCCGAAACAATGGGTGGTGCCGTTTCCAGCTTTACCAAAACCGGAAATATGGAAATACAAATAATACCGATAACGAGGGCGATTCTAGGTCTTGTCATGGCGCTGTAAACGAAAGTGTTAAAAAAACGTGCAAAATTAGTCTATAATTGTCAATGCAAGTTGATTTGTGGAAAGAATAAACGAAACATTAACGCCATTTACACACCATTTAAAAATCATTAATAAATTGTTAATCGCCTGTTCTTTGGGAAGTTCCAGTTATTTATTTAATATCTTTAGACAAATGTCTCTTTTTTAAAAAAATTACAGTTATGGAATTTCAAGATTTACGGGTGATATTTATTAATTGCACCTTAAAAAAATCGCCCCAAAAAAGCCACACCAGCACCTTGATGAAGGTTTCACAGGAAATTTTAAAGAAGGAAAAAGTAAGCTTTGAAGAAATACGGCTTATTGATGAGGAGGTGGCTCCAGGGATCTATCCCGACATGACCGAACATGGCTACGAAAAAGACGTTTGGCCCCACATCCATAAAAAGATCATGGCAGCCGATATCTTGGTGGTGGGCACTCCTATTTGGTTGGGCGAAAAATCTTCCGAAGCCA
>CAYSLM010000071.1:0-13526 GCA_964431895.1 uncultured Aequorivita sp. | reverse complement strand
CACGGCATAGGGCAGCAGTTGGTGGAATTTGTTACCGACTATGCCCGCGAAAAATCCTGCCGTTGGATAGAGTTGAACAGTTACGTACACAATTTTCCCTCGCACAAATTTTTCTACAATCAAGGATTTGTAGCCAAAGGTTACCATTTTGTAAAGGAGCTTGATTGAAAACGAAGCTTCGAATATTTAATGGATATAAGATACGGCGTCACGAGGATATCGCGCCCTTTCAGGGCTTTCCTGTTTGGGTTGGTTATAACCAAGGGGCGTTGCCCCTGGTTGGGATATAGCGCTCTTTCAGGGCTTTGCCACTAAGAGCGTTTGATGTTCTATGGGAGCCTGGGTCCTAGGGACATTGTCCCTTGTTGGGATATGGTGTCCTTTCAGAGTTAGGATCACTATGAGCAACTAATGCTCTGGAAGGGCACGGTATCCAAAGTGGTGGCGCAGCCCATCTAATGTAAAGCGTGGACTTCCATCAAGCCCTGAAAGGGCGTAATACCCTAAGGATGCGGCATAGCCCATCCGTAATACCCTAAGGATGCAGCATAGCCCGTCCGCTGCGAACCCATCTACGTCGTGGCCCGCCTGTTCGATCAAGCCCTGAAAGGGCGGAATACCTATGCCGCGCAGCCCTTCCGTTGCGACTCAGCCAACACTGTAAACGCAGAATTCCCACAAACCCTGAAAGAACAGGATAACCAAGCTTACTCCTTCAGCAGTTTGAATGGGCTGCGCATATGCTCACCATTACCCAAGGTTATAAAATAAATCCCACTTTCCAAATCACCGATATAAATGGGTCGGATTTCTGAGATTTCACCGGATCTAACACTTCTTCCCATATTGTCAAAAATGGTGTACGAGGTAGTTTCCTTCATGGTAGTGTACACAAAATCATATGCCGGATTGGGGTAAAACTTTATTCCTTCCAATTGATTTTCCCCTATGGCTAGCGTGGGGGTACAATTGCGGCTAAAGTTGGGTACTTCGATGGGTGTGAATTGAATAGGCGTATCCAAGGCGTCGGAGAAGGCAGCTGTGCTCACCGCAAAATCGGCACTCAGTGGTATGGGGTTGATGGTAATGTCCACTTTGTCACATTCATTGATTTTATCAGGAAGGGTCCTGAATAGATCTGCTTGCGTAAACGATGATCCAGGGGTTTCGCTATAATACCCTATGTGCTTATAATAGGCCACTCCATTGACGTCAGTATCGCCAAAACTGATGTCGGGATAATATACCAACGGCAGCTGTGCGTTCCAAAAATTGAATTCATCTCCGGCAGGTTCGGCGTGGGTCACCAGATATTGGTAATTCAGGGAGACGGGATTGCCCGTACTTTTTTCAAATTCATAAACAAAAATATTGCTCTGGCCAGAATAACTGGTACCCGAACTGCCGGTCCAAGTTTCATCGCGGTCATAACCTGTTATTACGAGATTATTGCTGTTCTGCAATGATTCAAGTATAGTAAACCCATACCGGTCCAATTCATTGGAAGTGGCCACCCAACTCTGGGCGTTATTGATGTTTCCCGTAATATTGTCAAGCACGGTAACGCCGAAGAGATGGGATACCGAATAGTTGGATAGCATATAAATCTTATCTGTAGCGGCTTCGTAATACGCGTCAACACTGATATCCTGTGCATTTCCGTAAAAATGACTCTTATTCCAGACTGGATTGCCTTGGAAATCTATTTTTTGCGCCAAGACGGTCAATTGGCCCGAGGCACTATCATTGCTGCTACCGGTGAGGAAATAGCCATCGCTGGTTTCGGTTACATGGTTTACCGCATCCAGATCGTCATTGCCCGAAGGACTGTTGGTATGCACTACCCAGAAAACGCCTAAGGTTCCGTAAATCCGAAGCACAAAGCCGGCATTGGCGGCATTTTTTGATAGGGCATACGAGTCGCTATTGATTCCGCCCACAACAAAACCTTCGTCGTTAAAACCATCGCCATCGGCATCGTTAAAAACGTATGTTATGTGCAGTCCCCGTGAATGGAAACTTGGGTTCGGAATGGCGTAATGCCTCGCATTTACAAGCATGCCACTGCCCGCATCCACTTTGGCGATAAATACATTTTTCACACCATTTACGTCAATGGAGCCGGTAATGGCCACCTCGAACGGCAGACCGTTGATCTGGTAGGGCTCGATATCAAAAAATCTGGCGTTGGGCAGCGAGGCCGCGTAGGTTTGCTGCCAAATGACCGAACCCGAAGCGTCCACACGTTGCAGTACGGGGGTGTAAAGCTGCATGGAAGCATCAAATAGGTTTCCGGCCACAAAAAAATCATCGGTGCCATCGATGGCGGGCGCTATATTAAGGTCGTGAAAGTGCCGTTGGTCGTTGGTGGTCACGCTTTTTTGAAAGGTCTGGGCGGGTAGCTGCAGGGCAAGAAGGGCACCTACCAGCGTGGCTAGTACTTTGGTTTTCATGATTTCTAATATTTAGAGATTAAACTTCCTCCGTTTTTTGGCTTTTTACGAAGTCTATATTTTCTCTATTATATCATCCCAAAGGAAATATTGTTACCCTATTTTGAAGCATTTTTTTGAAAACGAAACGTTATTCAACGCTCATTATCAATGAGTTAAAGATAAATATTTTTAGCAAAGAAGCATGTTGGAAGGGGATTTTTTCCGAAGAATTAGAGTTAAAATTATTCCGCTTTTTGATCGAAGCCGAAATGCCCGGCCAGTTCGGTTCCGGTTTCAACCTCATAGGGTGCTTTTCCCTGTTCAAAGATGCGGGCTTTTAGACCACCCTTTAAAAGGATTTTATCGCCATATACCCGCAGCCAGCTGCCCTCGCGGAGCCCAACCACTGGCACGGTATTTTGGGTGTGGAATTCGGCAATGCGGGTTTCGCGCGTCTCGCCCATATGTTTGCTGTTTGGGTCGGGGTCAAGATAGTGGGGGTTAAGGTTGAAGGGGATTACGCCCAGGGTTTTGAACGATGGCGGGTACACAATGGGCATATCATTGGTGGTCTGCATGGAAATCCCGCAGATATTGCTGCCCGCGCTCGTACCCATATACGGTAGCCCTTTAAAAATGGCCTCGCGCAACGGTTGCATCAGTCCCAATTTATACAGTGCATCTACCAGCACAAAAGTATTGCCGCCGCCGGTAAATACGCCTTTTGCGTTTTTTAGGGCTTCCACCGGATTGTTAAAGGTGTGCAACCCGACCAATTTTTTATCGATTTTTTTGAAGGTTTTTGCTGCTTTTTCGGTGTATTCGGTGTGGCTTATGCCGCCTGGACGGGCGTAGGGGATAAAGATGACCTCTTCGGTATCCTTAAACATTTCGGCCATTTCACCGGGAAGGTAATCTAAATATTTCCCGCCGTAAACGGTGCTGGTGCTTGCTATGAGTAGGTTTTTCATTGTGAAATTTTTATGGACTGTAAATTTAACCATTGCAATGCAAAGGTTTCAGTTTCCTTTCCCAAAACATTTCCGTATTTTTATTGAATGAAAAAGAAACTACTACTATCGCTTGTGTTGTTAACGCTCACTGTTCCCGTTCTCCGGGCCCAGGATATAGAACGTACCCAGGTGTCCGGAAAGATACACGTACCCCCTGGCGAGGATGCCGAGGGCATTTCCGTATATAACATTTCGTCCCAAAAAGGGGCCATTACCGATGCCGAGGGCAGCTTTGAGATCGCCGTGGCCCAAAACGATAGGCTGCGCATTACCGCCCTGCAATACCAGGCCTTTACCGTGGTGGTGGATAGGGCCATTGTGGAACTGGGCAAGATGAATATCTTCCTTAACCCGTCCGTTACCCAACTGGATGAGGTGGTGGTGCGGCCCTATGACCTTACGGGAAACGTGCGCGCCGATGTGCGAAAGATCCCCGTTTATGAAGTGACCAAAAATTGGGACCTGAGCTATAAAAACCTCGAGTATGGCTACACCTTTGAGCCCGATGCCCAATCGGCCATCCAGGGCAATGCGGCCGAGGAGGCCCTGCATGGCAATTCCCTAAAGCACGGGGCCAATATTCTGGCCATTCTGGGGGGCGTGGGCCAACTTCTCTTTCCGGAGGGAAAGAAATTAACCCTTGTGGAAAAGAAAAAACAACAGGTTTTGATTAGCAATAACATCCAGCAGCGTTTCAGTCGGGAATTTATTCATGATAACTTCGACATTTCCGAAGAAAACGCCGTAGATTTCCTGTTTTTCGCACAGGAAAATGGTTTGGATGAAAAGCTGCTGAAGCCTGAAAACGAAATGGAACTGATGCAGTTTCTCCATAAAAAAAGTAAAGAGTACAAAGCGCGGCAGCACGGTGAAAAATAACGGGCTTGGGCTGTAACAATCTTCCCTTCCTTCCGTCTAATGGCCCGTGGGTTTTCAATGTATTATGAAGTATTTCCGTATTCTTTTCCTTTTGCTGGTCTTTCCATTGGTTTCGGCCGCGCCGCCGCATAAATTCTATGTAAGCATCACCAAGATCGAATATGTAAAGGAGAAGAATTCACTTCAGATAATCACAAAAATTTTTACTGATGACCTTGAAAAAGCCCTGCGCGAACGCTATGGCCGTTCCCTAACCCTTACCGAAAAAAAAGAAACCGCCCAAGTGGAGGAGGACCTCAAAAATTACCTGCTCGAAAAAATCGATATCCGGGTAAACGGAAAACCCGTTACCATTCAATATCTGGGAAAGGAATACGATGTTGATATGCTGGTGGCCTATCTGGAAGTGACCCCGGTGGAAGAGCTCCATTCCCTCGAAATAAAAAATACGGTGTTGATGCAGCAGTTTCCCGAACAGCAGAATATCATCCACCTAAAAACCCCAACCTCCCGAAAAAGCCTGATCCTTGATAGGGACGAGCAACGCGGTAAATTAAATTTTGATTAATATTGCCAATAAAACCTCCATATTTAAAATTCCCAAAAAATATGCAATTATTAAAATCGCTCTTCGCTACAACGCTTTTGTTGATGGTGGCCACCGTCTCGGCCCAGGAAGAAACCGAATCGCGACAGCGTGATCCCGGCCATTACAATACCAACCGCTTTAAACAGCTTTATGAGGAATTTTCAACTCCCAATATGTTCCGCACGGCCAGCGGGGCGCCCGGTCCCAACTATTACCAGCAGCAGGCCGATTATGTGATTGATGTGGAACTGGATGATGCCAACAAGAAAATAGCCGGGTTTGAGACCATCACCTATTCCAACAATTCTCCCGACGCCTTGGAATATCTTTGGGTGCAATTGGACCAAAACGTACGCGCCAAAGATTCAAAAACGCCGCTCATTGAGCCTTCGGGGGCTCAGCCGGCAGATATGGCTGCCAATTTTGTGAAAAATTACATGGAAGATGGCTTTGATGGCGGCTTCAACATCCTTGAGGTAAAAGATAGCAAGGGCCGACCTTTAAAATATACGATAAACCGTACCATGATGCGGGTTGATATGCCCAAGGTCTTAAAGCCGGGCGAGAAATTTTCCTTTTCCATAAAATGGTGGTACAATATCAACGACCACGTGGTAGACCGCGCCCGTAGTGGTTACGAAACCTTTGACGATGGCAATCGAGGTTATGTAATTGCACAGTTCTATCCCAGAATGGCCGTGTACAATGATGTGGAGGGTTGGCAGAACAGCCAGTTTTGGGGCCGTGATGAATTTGCACTTCCCTTTGGAAACTTTGAGGTCAACATTACCGTGCCGGCAGATCATATACTTGATGCCACGGGCGAGCTCCAAAACAGAAAGGAAATTTTTTCCAAGGAAATGATGGCCCGCTATGAAAGGGCAAAAACGTCGTTTGACAAACCCGTGCCTATTGTAACCCAAGCCGAAGCCGAGGCAGCCGCCAAAGGATTTTCAACCAGAAAAAGAACCTGGAAATTCAAGGCAGACATGGTGCGCGATTACGCTTTCGCTACTTCCCGCAAATATATTTGGGACATGATGGCCGTAAAGATGGACCACGGGACGGTGATGGCCGTATCACTCTATCCGCCAGAGGCCAATCCGTTGTGGGAAGATTGGTCAACCCGCACTGTGGCCAGCACCCTAAACTCCTATTCGCGAATGACCTTTGATTATCCTTATCCCAAGGCCATTTCGGTAAGTGCCAAAAATCAGGGCATGGAGTATCCCATGATTTGCTGGAACCACGGCCGGCCCGACAAGGACGGCAATATTAGCGACCGGACCAAGTTTGGGATGATAAGCGTGATCATTCACGAAGTGGGCCACAACTATTTCCCGATGATAGTAAACAGCGATGAACGGCAATGGACCTGGATGGACGAGGGTCTCAACACTTTTCTGCAGTTTGTGGCTGAACAGGATTTTGGCGAAACCTATCCTGAAGCCATTGCACCACATAGGAAATACCCGTCACGAAGAGGCCCGGCCAAAAATATCGTTGACTATATGGCGGGCGACCAAACCCAACTGGCCCCCATTATGACCAAGGGTTTAAATACCTATAATTTCGGTGCCAATGCTTATGCCAAACCCGCCACGGCGCTAAACATACTTCGTGAAACCATTATGGGCCGTGAACTTTTTGACTTCGCCTTTAAAACCTATGCCAACAGATGGATGTTTAAGCACCCAACCCCCGAGGATTTCTTCAGGACTATGGAAGATGCTTCGGCAGTTGATCTGGATTGGTACTGGAGAGAGTGGTTCTATACTACCGACTATGTAGATATTGGGATCAAGGATGTGAAAAAGTTTTATGTCACTTCCAAAATGACCCGCGAGGTAAAGGAAATAATCGCCGCCAGGGGCATTCCAGAAAGTGAGCTGCCACCCTTGGTTTATCTGGTGGCTGAGGATAGCGAAGATTTTGACCAAAGTATGCGCGTGTCAAACCTTGATGAAATACAAACCTTGAGAGAATATATTGAGGAAAATATTCCCTTGGCCCAGCGGGCATCCCTAAAAAAGCCCAAATACTTTTACAATGTCACCTTTGAAAAACCGGGGGGCATCCCAATGCCCATCATCGTGAAATACACCTATAGCGATGGAAGTACCGAACGTATCACCTATCCGGCTCAAATTTGGCGCAAGAACGATATGGAAGTGGGTAATGTAATCGCTTCGGAAAAAGAAATCACCAAAATTGAGGTAGATCCCGATGAGGAAACGGCCGACATTGACACCACAAACAATAGCTGGCCCAAAAGAAAGAAATTGGGTGCCTTTGAGAGGTTTAAAAATAAATCGACGCAGGATTAACAATATAAACCGCTGTCTATAAATCCTCTTCCATATTTTTGGGAACGGGATTTTTTTGTTAAGATTGTTTTAAGCGCCATCAAATTTCCGGGGCTATCGGCTCCAATTTGGATTATAGCAAGTATATTTGCGCTATGGTTTCACAGGCAATATTTCTTTTTATCAGCGGGGCCGAAATTGGGTTTGTACTCTTTATCGTGCTATTGGTCTTTGGTGCCGATAAGGTACCCGAGATAGCCCGTGGCTTGGGCAAAGGCCTGCGGCAAATCAAGGATGCCACCAATGATATAAAGTCTGAAATCACCAAAAGTGCCGAAAAACAAGGCATTGATGTTGACATCACCAAAAACGTTCGCAAGGAAATAGACAAGGTAAAGGAAGACGTTGATGAGGTAACCGGCCCCATTAAAAGGAAATTCTAAATGCTCGAAACCTTAAAACATTGGGATAGGGAGCTGTTCGTTTACCTAAACAATCTCGGAATTGGGCACTACGACGGTTTCTGGATCTACGTCACCCAAATTGACAGCTGGACTCCACTTTTCATCCTTTTTTTCATTCTCGTTTTCTATTATTACAAAAGCCGCAAAGGGGCAGTGGTCTTTATTTTCGTGCTACTTACCTTTGCTACTACCTTCCTCTTTACCGCGCTGGTAAAGGACTATGTGGCCCGGCTGCGGCCTAATAATGTGGAAGCTTTGGGCGAGCTCATCCGCGTATTGCAAAAGCCTACCAACTACAGTTTTTTCTCGGGCCATGCCGCTTCCAGTTTTTGCATAACCACTTTTATCGTATTGGCCTTGCGGCAGTTTACCAAATGGATTTATCTGGCCTATCTCTGGCCGTTGCTCTTCGTAATGAGTCGGATTTTTGTGGGGGTTCACTATCCAAGCGATATTTTCGTGGGCGCCTTGGTGGGGACGGCCTTCGGATATGCCTTCCATATCATTTGCCAGCGTACCCTGCGGCATAAACGGTTATTCCCCGAGCCTTGAAATGCTCAGTCCATCGCGAACAGGTAGCAAAACCGTTTCAAGTCTGGGGTGTTCTTTCAACAATTTATTATACTGAAGCAGCGCCTTGGTATCTTCATCATCCTCCTTCAAATCTTCCACCACTTTTCCGCTCCATAGCACGTTGTCACTTAAAATCACGGAACCTTTTTTTAGCTTCGGAAGAATTATTTCAAGGTATTTCGGATAGTTATTCTTATCGGCATCAATAAAAACCAGATCGAAAGTTTTGTCCAGTTTTGGAATGATTTCCAAAGCGTTTCCCAAATGCTGAAAAATCTGTTTCCCGAAGGGGGAAGCATCAAAATATTTCCGTTGAAAATCATACAATTCCTCATTGATATCTATGGTGTGCAATTCGCCGTTTTCCTGCATTCCTTCGGCCAAACAAAGTGCCGAATAACCCGTATAGGTTCCAATCTCCAAAATGTTTTGGGGACGTATCAATTTTGAAAGCATACTCAAAACGCGGCCTTGCAAATGCCCGCTCAACATCCGCGGCGCAATCATTTTTTGCCAGGTTTCACGGTTCAGTTTTCGGAGCAATTCCGGTTCAGGTTGTGAATGTTTTTCTACGTAATCGTTTATTTTTTCGGGAAGTAAGTCCATATAATATTCTCATTTCAAATTGTATCCTACCCTTTTTTAGGCTTTGGTTAAGGCTTCGGCAAGCTTGCAGATTGTTGTCCGTGGCGGGGTTATAAAATGCTAGCTTTTATTGCCTCGGTCATCCTCGCCCAAAATTCTATTGACTAATTTTTTCTTGGCGGCCTCGTCATCGCCGCATAGCCATTGAATTACGTTGTCTTCCCACATGGCGTCGGCCTGTTCTTTGGTAACAATTTTACGCTCCAGCGCCAAGTCGAGAATCTTTCCAGGATAGGAGGATTGGGGCGCGCTCTCCATCTCACCGAGCGGATACGGATCATCAAGCCCGACCAAAACCTGTTTGGCGCCTTGGTTTTTCACCAATAGTTCCAACGAACCGGTATCGTGGACCAGGGTGTCAAAGAAGATGTTTTTGTGGCCAACCGATTTTCGGGGGTGGGTTTTACCTTCAAAAAGATCGGGTCGGCCATCAAAGCCTTGGATCCTTCTTCCCAAATTAATCTGTGCCAACTGGCCGCCGTGGGCAAAACAGGTGCGCATTCCGGGATATTTATCTGCGTAGCCATTTAGCGTTAAAAAATGATAGGCATCTGCACACTGCGCGAGCATCCAAATTAGGTGGAAACGCCAGGCCGTGTTTTCAAGTTTTATGAATTTTTCGCCATCGTACGGATGGATCTCTACGGCCAGATTATATTTTGAAGCCAGTTCGAAAATAGGCTCGTTCTCTTCATCAAAAATGCAGCGCCACGTACCAATAGTGTCCATATAATGCGTGGGCAGGCACAGCAATTGCAGACCAAGTTCTTCCACACAACGCTCCATTTCCCACATTGCCCCTTTTATTAAACCGGGGTGCACCACAAAGCCGCAGGTAAATTTTGAGGGATGGTTGTGCTGTATTTTCGCATTGAAATCGTTTTGAAACCGAAGTGCCTGTTTCATTTCCTCTACGCGCAGCCCGTTTCCGTACAGTTGCGAAAGGTTCAAAACCACGGCGTGGTCTATTTGGTAGCGCTCCATCCACTCCAGCTTTTCATTCAAAAAGAAACTGGAATCGGTAACCGGGCGGCTCCAGTCTTTTTGCAGCATAAATTTGCGGTCCTTATCTACCCAAAATATTCCCTTGTCCTTCATAAATTGTGGAATTTCCTCGGGATAGGGAAGTAGGTGCGAATGACCGTTTATGCGGAGTTTTCGTTTCATATGCAGTTTCCGCCCTTCGACTATCGCTCAGGATTAACTTCGGCGGGATTTTTTTTTTAATTTAAAATAAATTATTGTTTAAAGTTACGAACTTCTAAGGTTTAGACCAAGGTTGAAAAGACCTGCCAGGTCTGGAATGCCCCAAGCCTGTAATTAAAACCTCACAGGTCTTTGAGACCTGTGGGGTTTTGCTGCCTATGGATTTTTTATAAACTTTTGGTTCTTCCTCCATCCACTGGTAGGTTCACCCCATTGATATAGCTGGCAGCTTCACTGGCCAAAAATGCAACCGCATTGGCAATTTCTCCCGGCTGGGCAAAGCGTCTTGCGGGCACCAAGCTTTTCATAAAGTCGCTGGCTTCTTTTTCGGTCTTGTCCATTCGTTTTGCGGCATTGCCCACAATGTCGTCCAGCCTGTCGGTGGCCGTAAATCCCGGAAGCACGTTGTTTACCGTTATCCCAAATTGCCCCAGTTCATTGGCCAGGGTCTTGCTCCAATTGGCCACCGCGCCACGAATGGTGTTGCTCACGCCCAGCCCGTCGATAGGCTGTTTTACCGAAGTGGAAATGATATTGATAATCCGGCCATAGTCGGCTTCTTTCATTCCCGGAACCAGGGCTTGCACCAAAATCTGGTTGCAGATCAAATGCATTGAGAACGCTTTTTCAAATTCCTCAGGCTGGGCAGAAAAAATGGGTCCGCCCTTTGGACCGCCCGTATTGTTTACCAAAATGTGAAAGGTTTTGTTTGAAGCGGCCAATGCTGCTTTTTCCTTTACCTGTTCAGGCTTGGTGAAGTCTGCCACGAAATAATTGTGTTTTTGGCCTTTTTCGTGGGCGAGTTCAATCAAGGTTTCCTTCAGTTTTGCTTCATCGCGGGCCACGAGGGTGACGGTAGCGCCGAGTTTGGCCAATTGCTTGGCAGTCGCCTTGCCGATGCCCGCCGTACTTCCGCAGACCATTGCGTTTTTATTGGTTAAATCTAAATTCATATTTTCAGTATTCAGTATTCAGTTTTCGGTATTCAATTCTCAGTATTCTGTTTTGAATATTCGATTTCGGTTTGAGTTTGTATCTCGTTTTCAATCGTATTTTATACAAACATTCTTCGCCTCCGTAAAAAACCGAAGCGCCTCAAACCCGCCTTCGCGGCCCACGCCGCTATCCTTCATTCCGCCGAAAGGGGTGCGCAGATCGCGATTGAGCCACGTATTGACCCAAACAATTCCGGCTTCAATTTCTTTTGCAATGCGCATCGTGCGGTTTAAATCTGAAGTCCATAGGGTGGAAGACAATCCATATTTCACCGAATTTGCCATTTTTAAAACTTCTTTCTCGGTTTCAAAAGACATAATGGTTACCACGGGGCCGAAGATTTCTTCTTGGTTTACGCGGCACCGGTCATCAAAAATTTCAATGACCGTGGGTTCCAGATAGTATCCGTTTTCGAAGTTTTTCACCGTAACCCTTTTTCCTCCGCAAAGGATTTTTCCGCCTTCTTGTTCAGCAAGTTTTATGTAAGATTCCACTTTTTCGAGATGTGGTTTTGAGACCAAAGCACCTAGATTGGTTTCGGCATCAAAAGGGTTGCCTACTTTAAGTTGCTTTACCTTTTCGACAAAATCCTTTTTGAATTTTTCGTAAATCGGTTTTTCCACAAAAATCCTGCTGCCGCAAAGACAGATTTGACCTTGGTTTGCAAAGGAAGAGCGCACCGTAACTTCCAGCATTTTTTCATAATCGCAATCGGCAAAGATGAGGTTTGGGTTTTTTCCGCCGAGCTCCAAAGAAAGTTTTTTGAACATTGGGGCAGCGGTGCGGGCAATGTGCTCGCCGGTTTTGGTACCTCCGGTAAATGAAATGGCCTTGATATATTTATGTTCCACAATGGCCTGCCCTGCCGAAGGGCCCGTGCCGTGAACGATATTTAAAACCCCTTTTGGCAATCCGGCCTCGGTGCAGATTTCGCCTAAGAGAAAAGCCGTCATTGGTGTAACCTCGCTTGGTTTTGCCACCACGGTGTTTCCGGCGGCAAGGGCGGGCGCGATTTTCCAGGTAAACAAATACAGCGGAAGATTCCAGGGCGAAATACAGCCTACAACGCCCAGCGGTTGGCGCAGAGTAAAATTAATGGTATTCAAACCAACACTCTCGTGGGCCTCGCTGGCAAATTGGGTGATGGCATGGCCGAAAAACCGAAAGTTTGCCGATGCCCGTGGAATATCAACTGTCAAAGCCAGACTCAGCGGTTTGCCGTTGTCCTTTGCCTCGGCTTCTGCCAGCTCTACCAGTTTTTTTTCGATTAAATCGGCAATTTTTAGAAGGATTCTACTGCGCTCATCAATGGTGGTATTGCTCCATTTTGGGAAAGCGTTCTTCGCGGCTTGATAGGCAGTTTCAATATCCTCGGCATTGGAATTCGCCAGCTGCGAATACACCTCGCCATTGGAAGGATTGTAATTGTCCAACCATTTTTTGGAAAGTGGTTCTACGTATGCGCCGTTTATGTAGTTTAGGATTTTCATATAATTTTGAGTTCAGACCTCACAGGTTTTGGAAACCTGTGAGGTCTTTTCAATAAAACCTTTGGGGTTTCACTTTTTCCGCTATTGTTTACCATCAACTGGCTTATAAGCCATCGCCTTAATTTCCACCACTAAATGCGGGTGCGGCAATTGGTGTACGGCAACTGTGGTGCGTGCCGGGCCGGTTTCTCTGTTGAAATATTCCGCATATACTTGGTTGTACCCACCAAAATCGTTCATGTTTACCAAAAAACTCGTTACGTCAACCACGTCGGCCAATGTAGCGCCTTCGGTGGCGAGGTAATCTTTTATGTTTTCCAGCACGGCGCGGGTTTGCTCCTTGATGTCGAAGTGCATCGTGCCCATTTCGTCCACTTTGTGAACGCCCGCAAACGTATTGTCGGGCAGGCGCGAGCTTGTTCCGCTAATAAATATGAAATCACCCACGCGCTTTACGTGCGGGTATGCGCCGCGTGGGGTTGCTTTTCCTTCTACCAATCTGCTTTTGTTGCTCATAAGTTTAAAATTTAAAGTTGTCATTTCGACTCCGCTCAATGACCGGATTTCGGCTTTGCCCTATGACCACTTGGTGGCTGAGCGGAGCCGAAGTCACCCAAACGCCACTTCATCATCGTGAAGGATGGCCTCGGTTTCTTTTTTGACTAGTTCCAGTTTTTCTTTTAAGGACATTTCTTCCGTGAGTTCTCCATCATCCAAAAGATTCAGGATGGCTTTGTCCTGCGCCCTTCCGCGCTTTAATGCCTCGGAATAGGTTATGGATTCCCTAAAGGTAACCAAAGAATATTTACTGTAATAATCTTCGGGGAATTCGGCCTCAAAAGCGGTTTCCAGTTTTCTTTTCCTTTGGAAAATTTCCATAGCGGTGTGCTCTTTCATTTCGTGGAAATTATCGACCGCCAAATCGGCAAT
>CAYSLM010000070.1:0-13591 GCA_964431895.1 uncultured Aequorivita sp. | reverse complement strand
GACAGCTATCTTGGAAAAGGCTGGCGGACTGCATAAATTTATGAACTGGGACAGGAATATACTTACCGATAGTGGCGGGTATCAGGTATATTCACTTTCGGCAAATAGAAAGATAAAAGAGGAGGGCGTAAAGTTTAAGAGCCATATAGATGGCAGTTACCACGTTTTTACTCCAGAGAATGTCATGGAAATCCAGCGTACCATTGGGGCCGATATTATCATGGCTTTTGATGAGTGTACGCCTTACCCCTGTGATTATAACTATGCCCGGCGGTCTATGCACATGACCCATCGCTGGCTTGACCGCTGTGTGGCCCATTTGAAAAAAGTACCCGAAAAATATGGTCATGGGCAAACGCTCTTCCCCATCGTTCAGGGCAGTACCTTTAAAGACCTGAGAAAACAATCTGCAGAATACATTGCCGCGGTGGGCGCAGCGGGGAATGCCATTGGGGGCCTTTCAGTGGGCGAACCGGCCCATGAAATGTATGAGATGACGGCCGTGGTGACCGAAGTGCTTCCCCAGGACAAGCCCAGATACCTCATGGGCGTGGGCACACCGGTGAATATTCTGGAAAACATTGCGCTGGGCATTGATATGTTTGACTGTGTAATGCCTACACGCAATGGTAGAAATGGCATGCTGTTTACTTCGGAAGGGATAATAAACATTAAGAACAAAAAATGGGAGGCCGATTTTTCCGTAATAGACCCCATGGGAATTACGTGGGTTGATACCGAATACAGCAAGGCCTACCTTCGGCATCTCTTCACCGTAAATGAGATGTTGGGCCGCCAGATTGCCACCATCCACAACCTTGGGTTTTATCTGTGGTTGGTTCGCGAGGCAAGAAAACATATATTAGCGGGTACCTTTCGGGAGTGGAAAGAAACTATGGTGCGAAAACTTGATTTTAGACTGTAAATATGCTCAGCATTCTTGACAGATATATACTGCGGAAATATTTGGGCACCTTTTTGCTGCTCCTGTTGCTTTTTGTGCCTATTGGAATCACGGTTCACCTGGCAGAAAAGATTGATAAGATTCTTGAAAATGAAGTCCCCCTTTTTGAGGTGCTGGTTTATCTATATGATTTTACCATCTATTTTGCCAATCTGCTCTTTCCGCTCTTCCTTTTTCTTTCGGTTATCTGGTTTACCTCAAAACTGGCCAATAACAGTGAGGTTATCGCTTTTTTGAGCAGCGGGGTTTCGTATTACCGATTCCTTCGGCCTTATATAATCGGGGCAACCATTGTGTGTGTTGCTGCCTTGGTGTTTAGTATGTATTTGGCGCCGAAGGCCAGTAAGGGCTTCAATGAGTTCTCTTATAAATATATTAAGAAGGGAAAGCAGGACCGAGACCAAAACAATGTATATACCCAGATAAACGCCAATGATTATATCTATGTAAGTTATTTTAACGTGGATGAAAAGATTGGCAGCAATTTTACCCTGGAACATTTTGAGGGCAATGAGATGAAATATAAAATCTCTGCCGGCCAGATAAAATACAATGAAAAGGACAGCAGCTACACCCTTTATAATTACACCAAAAGAATGGTAGGAGAGACAGATGATATATTGGAGAGCGCACATAAGCTCGATACCGTGTTTTCCTTCACCATGGAAGACCTCACCCCCGTAAACTACATAGCGGAAACCCTCAGTTTTACTGAACTCAATGACTTTATTGAAAAGGAGAAGGCCAGGGGTTCTTCCAATATCAACAGGTATGAGGTGGTGCGCTACAAGCGGTGGAGCCTTCCGGTATCGGCCTATATTTTAACCATCATTGCCGTGGCGGTCTCCTCGGTAAAAAGACGGGGCGGCATGGGGGTAAACCTTGCCATTGGAATAAGTATTGGGATGGTCTTTATTTTCTTTGACAAAGTCTTCGGAACCATGGCAGAACAGAGCGATTTTTCTCCTTTCATTGCCACCTGGTTCCCCAATTTCATCTTCGGAATTTTGGCGATCTATCTTTTGAGAAATGCGAAACGATAAGCTCCTCAACTATCTGCACCTCCATTTTATAGTTTTTATCTGGGGGTTTACCGCTGTTCTCGGGGCATTGATCTCATTGCAGGCCATTCCACTAGTTTGGTATAGAATGTTGATGGCAGCGGGCTTCGTGTTTCTATTTTTGGTCTTTAAGAAAGAAAATCTGGTTTTCTCCGTAAAAACCTTGGCCAAATTCGCTTTCGCCGGCATCTTGATCGCGCTGCACTGGCTTACCTTTTTTGGGGCTATCAAGGTTTCCAACGTGTCGGTTACCCTGGCCGTTCTTTCAACCGGGGCCTTTTTTGCCTCCCTGCTGGAGCCACTGCTTTATGGAAGAAAAATCATTTATTATGAGGTTTTGTTCGGGCTTGTGGTAATTGTGGGGCTATATCTTATTTTTGATGTGGAAGCTTCCTATACCCTAGGTATTGTCCTGGCTTTGATTTCGGCATTTTTAAGCGCGCTGTTTTCCGTGGTCAACGGCAAGTATGTCCTTCAGCACAAGGCATCGGTTATTTCCTTTTATGAATTGCTGTTTGGGGTTGCGGCCATAAGCATTTATCTGGCTGCCACCGGAAAATTCAGTACTGATTTCTTTACCGTCTCCATGCACGATTGGGTTTACTTGATTATCCTTGCATCTGCCTGCACGGCCTACGCATTTATTGCCTCCATCCATGTAATGAAGTGGATAAGCCCCTATACCGTCATGCTGACCATCAATATGGAGCCCGTTTATGGCATTATTCTCGCCCTCCTGGTGCTGGGCGATTCTGAAAACATGAGCCCGCAATTTTATTACGGCGCCATCATTATCCTGCTCACGGTAATTGCCAATGGCATTATAAAAATTACCCAGGAAAGAAAAAGAAGAAGATTGCACCACACCTAAAACAAAATTTTATCTTTGTACACCAACCTTTATAAAACGAAGGAAAATTATGGAATATCTTGATTTTGAGCTCCCTATAAAAGAATTGCAGGAGCAATACGAAAAGGCCTGTCTCATTGGTGAGGAAAGCGAGGTAGACGTAAGCAATACCTGCAAGCAGATTGAAAAGAAATTGAATGACACCAAACGTGAGATCTACAAAAACCTCACCCCTTGGCAGCGGGTACAGCTTTCGCGACACCCCGACCGACCCTATACCATGGATTATATAACGGCTATTTGTGGCGATTCATTTTTGGAACTGCACGGCGACCGAAACTTTAAAGACGACAAGGCCATGGTAGGCGGGCTGGGAAAAATTGGCGACCAAAGCTATATGTTTGTGGGCCAGCAAAAAGGTTATAACACCAAGACCCGACAGTACCGAAATTTCGGCATGGCCAATCCCGAGGGGTACCGAAAAGCCTTGCGGTTGATGAAATCTGCCGAAAAATTTAAAATTCCCGTGGTTTGCTTTATAGATACCCCAGGTGCCTTTCCCGGTCTGGAAGCCGAAGAGCGGGGCCAAGGGGAAGCCATTGCCCGCAACATACTCGAGATGACCCGATTGCAGGTGCCCATTATAGTTGTGATTATTGGCGAGGGCGCCAGTGGCGGTGCCCTGGGCATAGGCGTGGGCGATAAGGTGCTCATGCTCGAAAATACGTGGTACTCGGTAATCTCCCCTGAAAGTTGCTCCTCTATATTGTGGCGAAGCTGGGAATTTAAGGAACAAGCCGCTGAGGCCCTCAAATTGACCGCCAAGGATATGAAGAAACTAAAGCTGATTGATGAAATAATAAAGGAACCTTTGGGCGGCGCCCATAGCGACCGTGAAAAAACATTCAAAACGGTTGCCTCGGCCATAGAGAAGTCATATGACTCGTTAAAAATTTTATCCCCAACCGATCTGGTCAAAAATAGAATGGATAAATATTTGCAAATGGGCGAGTTCAAAAGCTAAATTCAACCATAGTCAACCCTAAGGCATATCCGAGGTGAATACCTCGGATTTTTTTGCGCGTTATCAACAATATTTCGTAGTTTTCAACAAGGCAATTGTTGATGAATGGTTCATATAGTTAACCGTTCATCCTCGCCTAACTCTTAACATTTTTTTTACATTCGCTTCATGGAAAAAATCAAATCACAAACCAGTTTCTCGCGGGGCAATTCACAGGTGATTACTCTTGAAAAAGGAAAGGTGCCGCCGCAAGCCATTGATTTAGAAGAAGTTGTGCTTGGAGCCTTAATGATTGATAAAAAAGGCGTTGATGAGGTGATAGATATTTTACATCCCGAAGTATTCTACAAACAGGCGCACCAATACATTTTTGAGGCCATCCATGATCTGTTTGAAGACAGCCAGCCCATTGACTTATTAACCGTTTCGGCCCAATTGAAAAAGCAGGGAAATCTCGAACTGGTCGGGGGCGAGTTTTATTTGATCCAGCTCACCCAAAAAGTATCCTCCTCGGCCCATATCGAGTTTCATGCGCGCATCATTCTTCAGAAATACATACAGCGTAGCCTGATTCGCATATCAAATGAGATCATTGCCGATGCTTTTGAGGAAGGGACCGATGTATTTGACCTGCTTGACAATGCCGAAGCCAAACTCTATGAAGTAACCCAGGGCAATATAAAACGTTCTTCCGAAACGGCCCAGAACCTTGTGATACAAGCCAAGAAACGTATTGAGGAAATTGCCAATAAGGAAGGCCTTTCTGGTATCCCGTCTGGTTTTGAAAAGGTAGATAAGCTCACTTCCGGATGGCAGCCCAGCGATCTTATTATTATCGCCGCCCGTCCGGGTATGGGGAAAACGGCGCTCACACTTTCCATGGCCCGCAATATTGCGGTTGAGTATAATATTCCGGTTGCCTTCTTTTCGTTGGAAATGTCATCTGTCCAGCTTATTACTCGTTTAATTTCTTCAGAAACACATTTGAGTTCCGAAAAGCTTAGAACGGGCAATCTCGAAAAGCACGAATGGGAGCAGCTCAACGTAAAGGTAAAGGGTCTTGAGAAGGCGCCTTTATTTATTGATGATACGCCATCCCTTTCTATATTCGACTTGCGGGCAAAGGCCAGACGCCTTTCTTCACAGCACGGTATCAAGCTCATTATAGTTGATTATCTGCAATTGATGACCGCAGGAGGAAGCCAAAAGGGCGGAAACAGGGAGCAGGAAATTTCGACAATTTCTCGAAACTTAAAGGCTTTGGCCAAAGAATTGAATATTCCCGTGATCGCACTCTCACAGCTTTCGCGGGCTGTGGAAACACGCGGCGGCAGCAAGCGCCCCTTGCTTTCAGACCTTCGGGAGTCTGGTGCCATTGAGCAGGATGCCGATATAGTTTCTTTTATCTACCGGCCCGAGTATTATAAAATAGACGAGTGGGACGATGATGAACACACCCCCACCGAAGGACAGGCCGAGTTCATTGTCGCCAAGCACCGAAATGGTGGCCTCGATGAAATCAGGCTCAGGTTTATTGGGCATCTGGGTAAATTTGAAAGCCTTGATACCGACGAGATACCCGTAGAAATCCACTCGCGGATGAATGACGCCGCCAATGATGACACCTTTAAAACCAAACTGCCCTCGCCCGATGAGGCCTTCGGCAGCAGTATGAATGACGATTTTGGCGGAGACGATGATAACGACATTCCTTTTTAACACCTGCTTTTAGTTGTGGCTTGCCCCTGGGGGCGGCTTAATTTGAGTTGGTTAAAATACGGTTGGGAATTTGTCGTTATATTCGCATTATGGTACGCTTCTTATTTATTCTATTCTTTCTTCTGTTTTCCCTCAAGACCTCGGCTTCCTATATTCTTATTCCTATGGATGCCGAAAGCCAAAAAGAACATCTAAAGGCCTACGGAATCACCTATTGGGTTTTGGAAAAACAACAAAAGGTAAAATGGCTCCTCAACTATCGGGGCGGCTCTTTCCTGATGCCCGATTTGCCCGAAATTCAAAAGGAATGTCAAATACGCGGAGTTTCCTTTGAGGTGCTCTCAAACCAAAAAACCGAGGAAATACTTACCGAGATAAGCAGCCCATCAAGAAACATGGATGCCGTGGTTCTGGAGAAGGCACCCAAGATTGCAGTCTATTCCCCAAAAGGAAACCTGCCCTGGGATGACGCCGTGACCATGGTGCTCACCTATGCCGAAATCCCTTACACGGTTGTCTATGACGAGGAGGTCCTTGAAGATCAATTGATCCTGTATGACTGGCTCCACCTGCACCACGAGGACTTTACCGGGCAGTATGGAAAATTCTATCGGGCCTATCGATCGGCTCCGTGGTATATTGAAGAAAAGAAAAAGGCCGAGGCCTTGGCAGCAAAGTTGGGTTTTGATAAGGTTTCGCAGGAAAAATTGGCCGTGGCAAAAAAAATCCGCGATTATGTGGTTGGTGGCGGTTTTATGTTTGCCATGTGCAGTGCCACAGATAGTTTCGATATTGCGCTTTCGGCTGAAGGGGTAGATATTTGCGAGCCCATGTTTGATGGAGACCCGAGTGAGCCCAATTACCAAAACAAAATTGATTATAGCAAAACCTTTGCTTTTACCAATTTTACATTGGAGCGCAATCCCATGGTTTATGAGTTTTCAAGTATTGATATGACCGATAAACGAAGGGTGGCCAAGGAATCTGATTATTTTTCGCTTATGGATTACTCGGCAAAATGGGACCCCATCCCAACCATGCTTTGTCAAAACCACACTGCCCTTGTCAAGGGGTTTATGGGGCAGACTACGGCCTTTGATCGCGACGAGATCAAGCCCAATGTTTTGGTCATGGGCGAAAACAAAAGAAATGGTGAGGCCCGCTACATACACGGTATAAAGGGAAAAGGTTTTTTTACTTTTTACGGCGGTCACGATCCGGAGGACTATCAACATCGGGTGGGGGATGCCAAAACCGAACTGGCACTGCATCCCAACTCGCCCGGCTATAGGCTTATATTAAACAATGTGCTGTTTCCCGCGGCGAAGAAGAAAAAGCAGAAGACTTAATGCTTCGACTTTAAATTTTCATAATATTCCCGTGGCGGCAACACCGTAATTTCCACCCTTCGGTTCTGGTGTTTGTTTTCTTCGGAATCATTCGGAACCCGGGGCTTGTTTTCACCATAGGCCTTTATCTGAAAATCATATAGCGAATCCTTACCAAAAACTTCCACCAACCTATCCTTTACCGAGGCACATCTGTTTTCGGAAAGTATGAGGTTTGATTCGTCATTGCCGTCACTATCGGTATGGCCTTCTATCAAGATTGTGGCCTTATCTACTTTCCGAATAGTCTGGGCAAGCGAATCAATGCTCTCCCTAGCCGTTTCCTTCAGTTTGTATTCTGCCACATCAAAAAGTACATCTGCATTTATGGTAAGTTTTATAACACTGTTGATGGCCCCGATGGCATCAATGTCTGCGCCGGCACTTATGCTCCTGCATAGGTCCCGCAAATCGGTAACGCGTAGATAATAGAAGACCTTTTGGCTATTGATACCTTGGTCGCTGAGGTCAACGGCCGATTTGCCGCCGTGAATTTTGCCCACATAGTACCATTCTTTCCCGTTTTCGGAAATTTCAACAGTGGCTGGCTCTTGTGAGGGTCCCACTTCAAAAACATATAGGTCATCGCCCGGAAGGTTCATAAAACCATTATCGGTAAAAGCAACTTCTAGAATGCCGCCGCAACCCAGGGAAACGAAATTAGGCGTTTGGTAATTCTTGTAGTTTGGCTCGTGCAGGCACTGGGTACTATCCCTATACTTGTTGACGGGTGCCGGGTCGCCAACCTGGAAGCGCACGAGGGAGTCGGCAAATGAGATTTTTCCCAAGGGAAGGTAAATAGATCGGTATCTATCAATTTTATAGGATTTGCCCGTTATATTTTGGGCGCGGAGCCTGTTGTTGCACAGAAATAGAGCAGTGAAAAAGAAGAAGGCAACTCGGAACATCAAATCCTTTTTTGACGAAGATAGGGGAAACTTGTCAATTTGAATCGAGGGAATAAAAAAACCGCTCCTTGATGGAAGCGGTTCTTAGGCGAAATAATAAGGTTTATAAATGTCTTATTTTACTTTGTTTACGATGGCGGCAAAAGCCTCTGGATGGTTCATCGCCAAATCGGCCAATACCTTGCGGTTTAGCTCAATATCATTGGCTTTAAGCTTGCCCATAAATTGTGAATAGGACATTCCATGCTGTCTTGCTCCCGCGTTGATACGGGTAATCCAAAGCGATCTGAAATTGCGCTTTTTGGTTCGGCGGTCGCGGTATGAGTAAAGCATGGCTTTCTCCACAGCGTTCTTGGCCACCGTCCAAACATTTTTGCGTCTTCCAAAATATCCTTTGGATTGTTTAAGAACCTTTTTTCTGCGGGCTCTTTTCGCAACTGAATTTACTGATCTTGGCATAATTTTGATTTTTTTTGTAGTAGGCGATTCTTCAATTCTGATCCCGATAGCTATCGGGACTGAATTATGAATTCTTTGATAGCACTACTCCAGGGTTTAAATATTTGTTTTAACCGGTTAAGCTTTTTTATTTCATGCGAAGCATGAGCTTAACATTGTCCTCGTCGGCCTTGTCAACCAAGGCATCATGGGTTAATGCGAGCTTGCGTTTTTTGCTTTTCTTTGTCAAGATGTGGCTTTTGAACGCATGCTTTCTTTTAATCTTGCCAGAACCCGTGAGCTTAAAACGCTTTTTGGCACTGGATTTTGTTTTTTGTTTCGGCATGTTTCCTAATTATTAAATATTATTTCGCTTTATTGTTTTTGTTGTTCCGCGTGAGGAACGACAGTTTATTTTTTCTTGGGTGCTATGAACATGATCATTCGTTTTCCCTCAAGTTTGGGCATTTGCTCTACTTTTCCATATTCCTCAAGTTCTTGCGCCAGGCGGAGCAGTAGAATCTCGCCTTGATCTTTGTAAATAATGGAGCGCCCCTTGAAGAATACATAGGCCTTCAATTTGGCTCCATCCTTTAGGAACTTTTCGGCATGCTTCTTTTTGAACTCGTAATCGTGATCGTCGGTATTTGGGCCAAACCTGATTTCCTTTATGGTAACTTTGGTGGCCTTGGCTTTTATTGCCTTTTCACGTTTTTTTTGTTCATAGACAAATTTCTTGTAATCGATGATCTTACAAACCGGGGGATCGGCGTTGGGAGAAATCTCTACCAAATCTAGTTCCTGCTCTGCGGCCATCTCGCGCGCTTTTTTGAGCGGATAGATTCCGTTTTCCACATTGTCGCCCACCACACGTACTTCCTCTGCGCGAATCTTCCCGTTGATGCGGTGTTGGTCTTCTTTAATGACCCTTGCCGGGCCCCTGCTTCTTTTTCTTCGTATTGCTATGGCTAATAAATTTTAATTAAACATTGAATTCTTTCAATTCCTCTTTTATGGCTTTCTGAATCAGTTCCGAAAAGGCCTCGACGCTCATGGTGCCGATGTCGCCCTCGCCGTGTTTACGTACAGAAACCGTTCCATCTTTTTCTTCCTGTTCACCTACGATAAGCATATAAGGGATCTTGTTCATTTCGGCCTCCCTTATCTTCTTGCCGATGGTTTCGTTCCTGTTGTCAACAAGGGCGCGAATTTCGTCATTTTCAAGCAAATTTAAAACTTTTTGGGAGTATTTTTCAAATTTTTCACTTAAGGACAGTATGCTCACCTGTTCTGGGATTAACCAAAGTGGGAAATTTCCGCCCGTATGTTCGAGCAAAATGGCTACAAAACGTTCCATGCTGCCAAAGGGCGCACGGTGTATCATCACGGGGCGGTGGGTTTCGTTGTCACTGCCTTTGTACTCCAGCCCAAACCGTTCAGGCAGGGTGTAATCTACCTGTATGGTACCCAGTTGCCAACTTCTGCCCAGGGCATCTTTGACCATAAAGTCAAGTTTTGGGCCATAAAAGGCTGCCTCGCCGGTTTCCACTACATAATCGAGCCCCTTGTCCTTTACGGCATTGATGATGGCCTGTTCGGCCTTCTCCCAAAGTACTGTGCTGCCAATATATTTCTCGGGCTTTTCCGGATCGCGGAGGGATACTTGGGTTGTAAAGTTGTCAAAGCCCAAGGAACCAAACACATAGAGAACCAGATCAATCACCTTTTTAAATTCTTCGTCCAATTGCTCTGGAGTGCAGAAAATATGGGCATCATCTTGGGTGAAACCCCGCACGCGAGTGAGGCCGTGGAGCTCCCCGCTTTGTTCATAGCGGTATACCGTTCCAAACTCGGCAAATCGTTTTGGCAGGTCTTTGTAGGACCATGGTTTGCTCTTGTATATTTCGCAGTGGTGCGGACAGTTCATGGGTTTCAATAAAAATTCCTCTCCTTCGGCGGGAGTGTGTATGGGCTGAAAACTATCGGCTCCGTATTTGGCGTAATGGCCAGAGGTGACATATAGTTCTTTTTGGCCTATATGCGGTGTCACCACCATTTCATACCCTGCTTTTTTCTGTGCCTTTTTCAGGAAATTTTCAAGTCTCTCGCGCAGTGCGGCCCCTTTAGGAAGCCATAGCGGAAGCCCTTGCCCCACTTTTTGTGAGAAAGTGAAAAGCTCGAGCTCTTTCCCGAGTTTTCTGTGGTCGCGTTTTTTGGCTTCCTCAAGCAGTTCTAGGTATTCTTTTAAATCTTTTTGTTTGGGAAAACTGATTCCGTAAATACGGGTAAGCTGTTTTTTGGTCTCGTCCCCGCGCCAATAGGCCCCTGCGATGCTCATGAGTTTTACTGCCTTCACAATTCCGGTATTCGGGATATGGCCACCCCGGCACAGATCTGTAAAAGTATCGTGATCGCAAAATGTGATAGTGCCATCTTCCAGGTTCTCTATCAGTTCCACTTTGTACTCGTTGCCTTGGTTTTTATAGAAGTCTAATGCAGCTGCTTTAGAAGACTCGCGCATGGTAAATTGGTGCTTTCCGCGGGCAATCTCAAGCATTTTGTCTTCAATATTCTTTAGGTCCTTGTCGGAAATGGTATGATCGCCAAAATCTACATCGTAATAAAATCCGTTTTCAATGGCCGGACCAATAGTGAGTTTTATGCCAGGATACAATTCTTCAAGGGCCTGGGCTAAGATGTGGGCAGAGGAATGCCAAAAGGCTTTTTTGCCTTCTTTATCATTCCAGGTATAGAGTATTAGGTTGCCATCCTCTGTTAGTGGAGTAGCGGCCTCAACGGTCTTATCGTTAAAGGAGGCTGAGATTACGTGCCGCGCAAAGCCTTCGCTTATGCTTTTGGCAACGTCCATGGGCGTGGTGCCAGCTTCAAAATGTTTCACACTGCCGTCTGGTAGGGTAATGGCTATCATATACTGGAAAATTTTTAGGGGGCAAAGATAGTATGTTCCCGTATAGTCCGCAAGTAATAAAAAAAGACTTCCTGGTATGGCCGTTTTTATGGAGATTTCTGGTCAAAATCCCAATTGTCAGCATACAGACCATAAATATAGTCCATTTCATTCTGCACCACGTATTTCTCGTCTTTTCCCTTTTCGGCATTTACATTGAAGACGTAAACTTTAATTCCTCCTTCCTGTAGCTTTTTAAGCAGGGCCAAGTTGTCTACTATCATTCTGCGTGATATGGCCACCAGGTTAACGTCCAGTTCATTAAATTCTTGTAATTCGTTTCCTTTCCAACTTCTAAGAACATTTTCAGAAACCATAGGTCCATAAATACCTGTTGCTACTGCTTGTTTCAGCGCGTCCTCACTGAAAAGTTCCATGATCAATCTGTTTTTATCAACAAACCGGGAGGAAAATTCTTCTGGGTTGTTAACCTTATCGGTTACCAAAATGGCGTCTTTGTGCATCTGAAACCAATGGTTTATCCCCTCCATATCCAAAGGAGTGTAATTTTTTATGGGATTTTCCATAAAAACCTTGTGGGTGGGTGGAAGCTGTCCCTGGTAGTGCGTTTTTTCTGCCCATTGGTTCCAATCGTGTGCCGCAACGTATTTGTGGTCTGCAGTTTTGACGATATCAAGTTCAAATAGTCTGAATCCCTTGCTGTAGCTACGATCCAAGGCTTCAAGGGAATTGGTATAGGTGTCCCCGAGGATGGCACCCCCTGCATGGGCGATGAACCGATCGATTTCCTTACTTCTCTTCGCTATATTTGGATCAGGAGGTAAATCCCTGAGGTCCAGCTCCATATGAATGGACTTTTCGCTCGTCTTTTCATTGATGGTTCCGTCAATTCGGTACCCAATGTAAGCTTCTCGAAAATCTAAGTTGCTTAATTTCCTGAACCCGAGTTTTCTTAGTTTGCTTTTAAAAGGTTTTAGCTCTTCGGAAGCGGTGTCATCTACCAAAATAACTATATCGGTTTGGTGGTCCATTAATGACTCCAGTTGCTCGACGAAGCGTTTTGCCACCTCAGGGTTTTCGTAGGTGTCAAAATTTTCAACCACGTATCTATTGTCTTTAATATAAAGTAAATTGAGGCCCCTGGTCACTAAGAATGGTTTCCAGCCTGCAAAAATTCTGCTGCGCCCATACCCAGGATATGCGTTATATCCCGTACTCTTTAAATAAAGCTTATCTGGATTTAAGGTTGCGCCCGTTTGGGTGACTTTCCAATTATCGTAGATGGCAAGATCCTTTTTTGAGAACGTTATCTTCTTTTTTTCTGCACGGGCAATCCCAAAAAGATTATTTTTTTGAAAATAACCGTAGAGAGAGTCTCCGGAAATTGAAAAAATCAATTGTGGCGTAGAGGAATTCTTAAAGGCATTAATGAGCTCATGCTCAAAATATTTATCGACCTTAAATCCTGCGAGTGCGTTGTTTTCTATCGGTTTAGTTTCAATGTACTCCATATTGTCCTTGAACCGCATGGTGTACAGCTCATTTTCATGGATGTTGGGAATTATGGTTTTATACCCGTTTGTTTTTGATGTAAGCATTATTTCCTCTTCCTGTCCGTGGATGGAGACAGTAAAGCCTTCATTAAACAAGGTACGCTTCAAGAAAGCTTCATTCAGGGCCAAAAGGTTTTTTTGGTTATTCCATAGAAATGTTTTTTTGTCTTTATCGCCAAGGTAATCAGTCAAAAAGGTGGCGTTGGTTTCAACGCCTGCGCCATTAAGGATCATTCGGGGTAGGTCAATTTGGCTTATGGGGGTGTGAAGGTTTTTTAATACCTTACTTTTATCTGCATTGGTAATGACGTACAACCCTCTGGGATCTTGAAATTTTTTTAATACGGGAGACGCATTTCCCATTAGCTGATGATCTGGAAATATAAAGATTGTTGTATTTTCCATTAGATCCTCTTTTTGTAAAAAATCAAGAAGTTGACTGATATAAAAATCTACCGCGGCAGTCATAAATTCGAGGTTTGTAGGCTGTTTTGGCAAAAAGGCCTCCATCCTTTGGTCATAAACCCCATCTGGAAAGTGCCCCGAAATGGTAGATAGAAATAGGGCAAATGGTTTATCCTTGCTGGATTGGAGCTTGATTTCTTTCACTGCTTCTTTGAAAAGATCCATATCGGCAATCCCCCAGTTGGTCTTTGGATATGTTTGGTCAAAATCCCGTTCAGATTTTACATCAAAATGAAATGTCTTCAGAAGATCTTCCATTCCGGAAAATTCCTTTTTCGCAATAAGGTAACTC
>CAYSLM010000069.1:0-13631 GCA_964431895.1 uncultured Aequorivita sp. | reverse complement strand
TTTTGGTAGATGACGTATTTGAAAACAATTCCTCTTTTACCGATCGCATCAACCTTCGGTACAACGATAAATTGATCTTCATCTCTGCCGAGGAGGAACCAAAAACCACCCAAGTGGATGAATTGGTGAATGAGATCAAAAAAGAATTTACCTATACGCCCTCCGGGGTTATCGGCATTGGCGGGGGCACGGTGATGGACCTGGCCAAGGCCGTTTCCATTATGTTAATAAATCAGGGTAGCGCCGCAGACTACCAAGGTTGGGATTTGGTTAAGCACAAGGCGGTTTATCACGTAGGTGTGCCCACTATTTCGGGTACTGGGGCCGAAGTTTCCCGAACAACGGTATTGACGGGCCCGGTACGCAAGTTGGGCATCAATAGCGATTTTACGCCGTTTGACCAGGTAATCCTTGATCCCGAGCTCACCAAGGGGGTCTCCAAAAACCAATGGTTTTACACCGGTATGGACTGCTTTATCCACTGTGTGGAATCGCTCAATGGCACCTTCCTCAACGCCTTTAGCCAAAGCTATGGCGAAAAGGCCTATGATCTGTGCATGGAAATTTTCCTGGGCGACTCCCTTTCCGAAGAGGAAGCGAGGGCCAAGTTGATGATGGCCAGCTGGCACGGCGGAATGAGCATTGCCTATTCGCAGGTGGGAGTGGCGCACGCCATGAGCTATGGGCTGGGCTATGTATTGGGCACCAAGCACGGAGTGGGCAACTGTATTGTTTTTCAGCACCTGGAAGAGTTTTATCCCAAGGATGTGGCTATATTTAAACAAATGGTGGAAAAGCACCAGATTGAGATCCCGAGCGGAATCTGTGCCAATTTAAGTGAAGAACAGATGGAAACCATGATCACCGTTGCCTTGGGAATGGTACCCTTATGGGAAAATGCCTTGGGCGACGACTGGGAAACGGTTATTACCTGTGAAAAGCTTCGGGCCCTCTATTCCAAAATGTAGGTAACTGCCGAAACAGCTTTTATGGGATTCACCAAATTCATATTTGAACGCCTTTTGGGTTGGAAGATCCGTGGCAGCTTTGACCCCAAAATTAAAAAGGCGGTCGTCATCGTGGTGCCCCATACCAGTTGGCATGATTTTTATATCGGGGCCTTTGCCCGCCGCATATTGGGCACCCAGATAAACTATATTGCCAAGAAGGAACTCTTTCACTGGCCCTATGGCTGGTATTTTAGGTGGATGGGTGGCACGCCCCTGGACCGAACCCCCGGGCAGAACAAGGTTGAGGCCATATCGGAGATGTTTGATGAAAAGAATGAATTTAGATTGGCCCTTTCGCCCGAAGGAACCCGAAAGAAAGTTTTAAAATGGAAAACCGGATATTACTATATCGCCCTGGCAGCTAAAGTGCCCATTATACCCGTAGCATTTGATTACAGCAAAAAGCAAGTGGTCATCAACAATCCATTTTACCCCACCGGAAATATCGGAGACGATACCAAAAAATTGAAGGCAATATATAAAGGTGTGGTGGGAAAAAACCCTGCATATTCTTAATAGTGGAAATGAAATGGCCTATGGGCCAAAAATTCACTTTCAAAATATTTAGTTTTGTTCCGTGATAAAATTTCTGTAAGATGCTGTTAAATATGCGTTAAGAGTGGAATAGCGTTAAAGATTTTTTTCCCAAAGCAGTATATTCAAACCCTAAAAATAAAAACCCGATTTCTATGAAAAATTCTCTAAAAATCACCTCCTTGCTCTTTGTCCTGGTGATCGTTTTTGCCTCCTGTACGCTTGATGATGACAACCCTGGGGGCGGAGAGCCCATAAACTATCCTGTTTTCGCAAACCTTTTTGCAGCCAGCAATACCGGCAATGCCGTCTGGGTGTTTGATTTTAAACAACCTGGAATTAGCATCCGGTCGCTTTCCGGCTCCTCATCAGACAATGCCGCTCTCTATTATGACGGCGAAGACGATGAGCTTACCGTAGCCTCGCGCGACCAAAAGGTTTTAAATACCTACAGAAACGTTGACAACACTTCGGCAAACGGGGAACTGTCGTTGCTGACCTCAAGTGACAATGTGCTGGAAAGCCCCCGCGACCTCGCCGTAAAGGACAGTATTTATATAGTGTCTGATGACACCGATGTAGATGGCGACCCCACCACCGCGGATGGAAGCTTTTATGTATTTAAGAAAGAAAATGATATCTATAGCCTAAGGAACATCGTAAGGGTAAATTTTTCCATCTGGGGAATAGAGCTGATTGGCCAGGACCTCTACGCGGTAGTTGATAATACTGCCGATGTTGCGGTATTTAAAGATTTTATTGAAACCTATAAAACCAATGTCACCGCCGTACCAGACAAACAGATCACCATTGGCGGTCTTACCAGGGGCCATGGGATTGCGCACGATAACGGCACCGTGGTTATTACCGATATTGGCGACGCCCAAAATGACGGCGACGGTGGCTTTAATTATATCAGCAATTTTGTGAGTAGGTTCAACGCCGTGAACAATGGCGAAACGCTGCCCTTGATCGGAAACCAGCTTAGGGTAGACGGTAACCTTACCGAAATGGGCAACCCGGTAGGCGTGGCCCTTGATAACCAAACCCAAACCATATTTATTGCCGAACGGGCAAGGGATGGGGGGAAAATTCTGTTTTTTGAGAATTTGGGCGCCGGCGGAAACCTTAAGCCCACTCTTATAGCTGAATTTAGTGGCGCTTCTTCCCTTTATTTTCTGAGGAGGTAAAGAACAAATTAAAAAAAAGCCGGCTACTTTTCCAAAGGCCGGCTTTTTTTTTACTTATCCTTCCTCTGAAGTTTCCTCCATGGTGTGATACACGTTCTGAACATCGTCATCTTCCTCGATTTTCTCGAGAAGTTTCTCCACATCAGCGGCTTCTTCGGGGCTGAGTTTTTTGGGTACCTGTGGGATACGCTCAAAGCCCGAGGAGAGAATTTCTATATCCTTTTCCTCCAAGTAGGCCTGAATGGCCCCAAAACTTTCAAAGGGAGCATATACCAGAATGCCGTCCTCATCCTCAAAAACCTCTTCTATGCCGTGGTCTATGAGCTCCAGTTCCAGCTCCTCTATATCGAGGCCTTCGGGGTTTATCCTAAAGTTGCAGGTGTGGTCAAACATAAATGATACCGAGCCCGAGGTGCCCAAACTGCCATCGCACTTGTTGAAGTAGCTTCTAATATTGGCCACGGTACGGGTATTGTTGTCTGTGGCGGTTTCAATCAAAACGGCAATGCCGTGGGGGGCATAACCTTCAAAAAGTACTTCCTTATAATCGCCCAGGCTTTTGTCACTGGCCCGCTTTATGGCCCGCTCAATATTGTCCTTGGGCATATTGACTGCCTTGGCGTTTTGGATTACGGCCCGCAGGCGCGAGTTGGCATCGGGATCGGGGCCGCCTTCCTTTACGGCCATCACTATATCCTTTCCTATGCGGGTAAAGGCCTTTGACATGGCCGACCACCGCTTCATCTTTCTTGCTTTCCTAAATTCAAAAGCTCTTCCCATAAAATTTTACCTATATTATTACTTATTGGATTTTCTTCTTCTAAAAGTGGTTCAAATATAAAAAAATCATAAACCCCAAACCGAATTAAACCTAAAATTACTGTTGAAAGTGCTTAGGCTCCTGTCTTCGAAACCTCGCTACCTATGAACCTACGGGAAATTCAATAGAATTCACCGTATATTTACGGCAATTTAAAAATTAACTGGAACGGCCGCAAAATATATTTTTAATGGAAGCACTTATAATTGAGGACGAAAAGCCATCTGCCCGCTACCTACAGCGCATGTTGCAAAAGCAGGACGTACAGGTAAACCAGCTGCTCCACAGTGTGGAGGAGGCCATTGCCTGGTTTAAGGCCCATGAGCACCCCGACCTTATTTTTCTCGATATCCAGTTGAGCGATGGCCTCTCCTTTGAAATTTTTGATGCGGTGGAAGTACAGAGTGCCATCATCTTTACCACTGCCTTTGATGAATACGCGCTACAGGCCTTTAAGTTGAACAGTATTGACTATCTACTAAAGCCAATAGACGAAGCGGAACTTGAGGCCGCGGTAAAAAAATACCAAAATTTTAAACCCGTGCGGAAAGATGTGCAGTTCAGTTTTGACGATATCAAAAGATTACTGGTCAATCCCGTTGAGCGCGAGTACAAAAAAAGGTTTACCACCAAAATTGGCCAGCATATCAAGATGATAAATGTAGATGAGATAGAATGTTTCTATTCTGAAAACAAAGGAACCTACGCCTTTACCGTAGAAGGGCGTGACTATCTGTTGGAGACTACCTTGGAACAATTGGAAAAAGAGCTTTCACCTGAAACATTTTTCCGCATCAACCGAAAATTTATCATCAACATCACTGGCATCAAAGATATTATTGCATACACCAACTCCCGGCTCCAATTGCGACTGAATACCTATGGCCAGGAGAAAGTAATCGTGGCCCGCGAGCGGGTGAAGGATTTTAAACTTTGGCTGGAGTAGGAAAGAACGGTTGGTCAAATAGAAAGGTCTATTCTTTTTTTCGGGGTGGGTGGGCTATACGGTTGTCCTGGAATGACGAAGGCAACAATTTGGGGATAAATTTGATGAGCAACGGCAACAGCACGCTTCCGCCGGGCAAAAGAAAAATGGTAAGCGAGGGAATGCTCTTGCACACGTCGAGCAGTTGTTCCTTTACCTTGGTTTTTTCCTCAGACGAAAGGTCGCGGACGGTAGATTGGCCCAAAAGCAACAAAAGTTCCCCGCTCTCTTCCAGCTCCCGCGCCAAGCGGTCTTTATTTCTTACAATAAGGAGCTTCACGGTGGCGGCAGACTGTTTGTAAAATTGTTTTACTGGGTTTGAATATTCAAAGAGCAAGATTTTTTCCGTATGTTTTTCAGAAAAACTTTTGAGCGAGGCCAAGGCTTCTTCCAAAGTTTGCGGAGGTACATCCAAAAGGGTCAAGGTGTGCTCCAAAAACTGTTTCTCACCTTGATCAAGCTCGAGATCTTCCCAAACGGTAAGCAGGCAAAGGTCAAGCAGGTAGCGTTTTTCCAGCGCTTTTAATTCGGATTCATGTTGCAATTTTTCCCAAAAAGTATCGGGGCTTCCATTGTCAAGACCAACGATATATTCGGGCGACGTCTCAAATATTTCAATCAGTAAATGGTCATATTTGGTTTTTTTGGTCTTCGAACGCAAGGCATAAAAACAGGCGGTAAGCAGTAACGACTCCATTTGGTTATAATAATTTCTTACTGTGCTAGGCTCCGTCTGCCATTGGGCGTAGGTCAAGACATCAAGATAGAGCAGGGCATAGGTGAGCAGGGAGACGGTGTTTTTCTTTAAGGGGGAATTGGCCGCCTGTAAACGGGCCGAGAGTATATGCTCGAGATTGTTGACAGCATTGTGCGCCCGGGAGAATTTTTTAAAAAATCCAGACTTTCCTTTTTCCAGATTTTTATAAAAAAGCAAAATATCGTCAATGGCGGCCGGGTATTCGGCATTCGGGTTTTTTTGGAAGAACTGGAACAGCAGGGCGTGGAACAGATTGATCTTTGTGAGCTCCTCCTTGGTAAGCTTTAGATTTCCCAAGGGTTTTTTCGGCAAGGCAGCCACTGAGACCCCATATATAAACCCCACTTCGCAGAGTTGCCGGTAAAATTGATGGCCGCTGGAATAATCATCAACCAACTCCTTTTTGCCAAAAAGATTCCAAAATTTCAATATCCAATCTGAAGCCGATGGGTTCATAAATATTTAATCATTATTTTTACCGCTGCCAAAGGTAAAATTTTAGCTGTTCGCCATACAAAAAACAATTTAAAATGAACATAATTCGTTCTGTTCCCAACAAGATAAGCCAATTAAATTTATATCGATGATAAGAAAAACAAAATTAATGAAAGGTTTAGGTCTGTTGTCAATTGCCGCTGCCTCGGTGTTGCTGATTGCGGCAGATCATCTTGACGCCCCCGCGGTAAGCGGCACCACTGCCGATATTACCGATTTTTATGCCTTTCAGGGGCCCAATGCCGATACTTTTGTGTTTGTGGCAAACCTACAGGGACTTTTGGCCCCGGGATTGCCCACCCAGCAGGCCACTTTTGATGAAAATGTATTGGTGGAATTCAATATCGATACCGATAACGACCTGAAGGAAGATCTGGTGATCCAAGCCATAAAAAGAAATGATTATATGTATTTTTTCGGCCCCGTGGCTCCTATGCAGGAGGATAATGTGAGCCAGATTGTCGCCACCGCCCTGCGTGATAGCGTGAAGATTAGCACGGTTTCGGAAGTAAATATTGAAGAGAGCAACGGCAAGAAATATTTTGCCGGGCCCAGGGAAGATCCTTTCTTTTTTGATGCCGAACGCTTTAATGGTATTGTGAACGACACCATTACCGGCGGGTTCAACAATCCCGGGACCGATACCTATGCCGGCAAAAACGTTTTGAGTGTGGTTATAGAGTTTCCAAAATCGTTGTTGCCCGCGGCAACGGTGGGAGTAAATCCCTTTGAGCCCACAACACCCATTTATAATGTATGGGTTGAAAGCAAGCGGAAACAGTAAACCCAGTACAACCAAACTTTTTAGATAATCGCAAATACAGAGAATATCAAGATGAAAGCCAATAAAATAACCTTACTTATAACCCTTTTCTGTGCAACCTTTCTTTTTGTACGGTGCGACGATGATGATAACGGGAATGTGATCACCAACCACAGCTGTGATGATGGCATCCAGAACGGGGAGGAAACGGGGGTTGACTGCGGTGGCCCTTCTTGTGCGCCCTGCGGTGAGACTATCGATTTCAGCGGAAAATACGTGCAGCAGGACCAGGCCGGTAGACCTTTGGTCAATACCATTTTCGGCAGTGATGGATATCGCGATCAATTTAATCTGACCGTGCCTACTGATATGGAAGGGGAATTCAGGCAACAATTTGAGGACAAGCTTCTTTCCAAACTCAATCCAGATTATACCACCAATGTCCTAAACCAGAATGCGGAACAATATACCAAAATGTTGGCCACTGATGTGCTTTGGCTTGCCCAAATGGGACCCACTACTTTTTACGGCCCCACGGTGTTAACAGGTCGGAGCCTTGGGGAAGATGTGGCAGACACCATGCTGTTGTTTACTTACGGGGGCCCAAATGGCAACGAAAATCCCGAAATGACGAAGGACAACGTCAATGGTAATGATGCCACATTCCAGACAAACTTTCCGTATCTGGCAGCTCCGTTTAGCGAGTAAGCAAATATTCAAAAAATTATTATCGCCAGAAGGGAGGGCGAAATTTAAGTAGGTTAACAATATTTTGTGAAAACCAACCTACTTGTATTTCCGTAAATTTAATGAGGTTGATTATCCACCAAACCGGTGGACTTATTCAGAAAACTAGGTAAAACTGGTTTTTCAGCGTTTTTTTGTTAGTTGAAGCGCCCGCATTTTTGCCGGGCGCTTTTTTATTTTTTTATAGGAAAATATAAATAGGGATTGACTGGTAAATGCAAGATTATTAAATGGTGACCATTCCTAAAGTATAAAGCTGCGAAAGCGTGGGGGTTTCACTACCTCCTTCGGGTTCAAGGGTAATTCCGAAAGCTTCTGGCTCTGGGAAATCGATAAATTTGTAAATGCCGTTGCCCACCTCATTTTCTGGAGCTATAAGGCCCACGTTGCTCGGGCTAAGGGGTTCCATCTTTAATGACCAGACTTGATAGACCTTTCCTTTCGGCGGCGGCGGCAAGCCTTGGGTATCTATGTAAGCAACCTTGTCTTTTTTGTTGAGATAGACTTTGGCAAAAGCCTGGGGAGCCACGGCCTGGTTGCCGGGCAGAGTGTAGGCGCGGTAATCCTTTGATCGAATTATGTCAAGAGTAGTTTGGTTTTGGGTGAGTTGTTTTTGCATTTCTGAATTCTTTCCCTCCAATACGGTATTTTGCGTGGTAGTGACTTGTATGGTTTTATTGAGGTCATTGTTCTTTTTAAGCATCCACATAATGCCGCCCATAAAGAGAATAGCCGCAGCCCAGCCTGTAATGGCAGCCCAATTGGTTTTCTGTGTTCTTGATTTCTTGGTGATTCCCTCGTATATTCCCGTCCAGGTAGTAGCCTGCATGGGCGGGGCAACGGCTTCGCCAAGAAGGATGAAGGTGTTTTCTATGAGTTCCACCTCCTGTTTTACGTCGCCGTGTTGTGCCATGACCTGCTCTACCTCTTCACTTTCGGCCTGGGATAGGGCCCCGCAAACGTAGAGTTCTAAATTTCCTGATGCTATTAATTCTTCTGGCGTCATAGTAAAATTATCCTAAAATCATGGTCCGCAAATCTTTTAAGCAGGCCCTATTTCTGGTTTTTAGTGTTCCCAAAGGTATCTCAAGCGTTTTTGATGCGTCGGCCTGGGTGAATCCCTTAAAGTACAAAAGGTCTATGATCTTGATACAGGCGGGTTTTAGTGCCTTAACAAACTTCCTCAACCCTATGGTGTTGGTTTTTCTATTCAAATTGTCTGTTGATACAATTAAATTTACGAAACTGTCCGCGCTTAGGTTTTTTTGGGAATTTTTAAAAGCCTTTGAGCGCCTTTCATCTATGGCAGCATTTCGGGCTATGTTGAGTAGCCAGGTAAAGAAACGCCCTTTTTCAGGGGAATAGGAAGGAGCGTTTTGCCAAACTTTAATGAATACATCTTGCAATAGTTCCTCCGCTATTTTTTCGTTGGGCACGATACTAAATATCACTCCGAAAATAGCCTCTCCGTAAAGAGAGTACAGACGGGAAAAGGCGTTCTCATCACCATGCTTCATGGCCCGGATGAGCTCATCGGGTTGCTTCATAAACTAATTTTGAAAGTAAATGTAACGAAATTCACAAAATAATCATCTTCCGTACACGGGAATATGTTAAGAAAGTGGCGGTGTAAGCATGCGGAAGCAGGTTTTGTTAAATTTTTCCCCATGCTTTATTAAAAAGTTGTGAAAAAGCTAATTTTTAATAGTTTTACAGAAGCTTAATCTGCTACATAACCTAATATTAACCTATTAAACCCAGCTAAAAATGAAAAAAGTTACCCGGAATATGTTTCTGGCCTTGTTGCTCGTTTTCTCGGGCACGGTAATCGCCCAGAACTATTCGAAGGCGATCAACCACCAATTGAACCATTTTGTTGAGCAAAATGAACTATTGCCAAAGGATGCCCAATGGCAAATAACCAATGAGACCGTGAGTAGGAAGAGCGGCGTACAGCACGTTTATTTTAAGCAGCTGCTAAACGGCATAGAGATTTTTGGAACAGACTCTGGCCTACACACCCTTCCCAATGGCGAGGTCATTAGCCAGAGCACCAAATTTATTAAGAACACCGCAGAACGCATAGCGGGTGCCGTAGAGCCCGCCCTTACCCCGGCCCAAGCGGTTCAGGCTGCTGCCCAGCAATTGGGCTATAGCATAAATGGTTCGCTACAAGTGCTTGAAGCCAAGAGAGGTGCAGCGCGTGAAACACTCCTTTCTGATGGAGGAATCTCCTTGAGCCCCATTCCCGCCAAGTTGATGTACGCCCTAACGGAAGAAGGCCAATTGGTGCTCTGTTGGGATATTTCCATTGAAGAAAAAAGCGGACAGGACTGGTGGAGCCTTAGGGTAAATGCCACCACCGGCCACATCGTAAACAGGTCAAATTGGATGGTAAGTTGCAAATTGCACCACGATCACAGCAATGATGCGCCTATTATGGATTTTAACGCCAATCTTTATGACATCCCAAATTATCACGAGCTAGTGGCCAATCAGCCCGCGGCGTGTACCGAATGTTATGAAGTAATCGCCCTTCCTATGGAGAGTCCTTATTATGGAAGCCGCACTATTGAGGTACAACCTGCAGATCCGGTAGCCTCTCCCTTTGGCTGGCATGATGTGGATGGAAATCCGGGTGCAGAATATACCGTAACCCGCGGCAACAACGTAGATGCCTATGAAGATGGCGACAATCCGGGCTACCAGCCCGATGCCGGCGCCAACCTTGAATTTACCGGCTATCCTTTCAGCCAAATCTATTCCAATAGTAATCAATATGAAGATGCGGCCATCACCAACCTCTTCTATATGAACAATATTTTCCACGACATTATGTACCATTACGGTTTTGATGAAATCTCTGGAAATTTTCAAGAAAACAATTATGGCAATGGCGGGGCCGGAAGTGATTCAGTAAATGCTGAGGCCCAGGATGGATCGGGAACCTGTAATGCCAATTTTGGAACTCCGCCCGATGGCAGTAACCCTAGAATGCAAATGTATATCTGCGGCGATAAGGATGGCGATTTTGACAACCTGGTTATTCTCCATGAATACGGCCACGGAATCTCCAACCGTTTGACCGGGGGCCCCAGTGCCTCCAGCTGTCTGCAAAATACCGAGCAGATGGGCGAGGGGTGGAGCGACTTCTTTGGCGTACTATTGACCATTGAGCCAGGAGATGTAGGTACAGATCCGCGTGCCGTAGGTACCTACCTTTTCGGCCAGGGCCAAGGTGGGGGCGGAATCCGCGATTATCCCTATACCACCGATATGGGCATAAATCCGCAAACATATGATTATATTAAAACAGCGGCCGTACCGCACGGCGTTGGTTCCGTTTGGGCTTCCATGCTGTGGGAAGTGACCTGGGCCCTGATCGATGAGCATGGTTTTGACCCCAATATTTACAACTTTACGGGTGATGTAACCCAAGATGCCGGAAACGTACAGGCACTTGCCTTGGTGACCGAAGGGATGAAACTGCAACCATGCAGCCCTGGTTTTGTTGATGGCCGCGATGCTATTTTTGCCGCAGACCAGGCCCTTTATGGTGGTGCAAACCAGTGTATTCTTTGGGATGCCTTTGCCAAAAGAGGTTTGGGATACAGTGCCGATCAAGGTTCGTCAAACAGCCGAAGCGACGGGATCCAGGCTTTTGATACGCCGTCACAATTGGCTGCCCTTTCAGTTTTGGAAGAAGTGTGCGCCTCCTCACCAGTCTTGACCGACCTTACGGGCGGAACTCCCCAAGGCGGTATATACAGCGGCCCAGGAGTGACCGACAATGGCGATGGGTATTCGTTTACATTTGATCCTGCTGCTGCCGGCGTAGGTGTACATACCATAACCTATGATGTGCCCGCCGGACCCTGTTCAACCGCCTCTTCGGCTACTGATACCATCGAGGTATTGGCCGTGCCAGATGGGCCCGCAACAACAGGCGTTACTGATTTTTGTCTTGGCGATCCCGTAACCGTTACCGCCACCCCCGGCGATCCTAACAATGTGATTCGATGGTATGATGCCCTTACCGGCGGGAACTTCCTCTTTGAGGGCGAATCGTACACCTTTACCCCAACGGGCAGCACCAACGTTTACGCGCAGGAAAGCCAGCCCGGACCCTTATCGCAATTGGTGATTTCCGAAATAAGCCTGGAAACTCCCGATAGACTTGAAATACAAAACGTGGGTATTGCAACAGATTATACAGGTTATAAAGTTGCCGTAAGCGATAGTCCGTATAACAATATCAATACGGTCAACTCAGTAGTGAAAACCCTCGGAAATATGGATGCCAACTCAGTGATGGATTGGAATGATAGCAGTGGCGCAGGTTACTGGGGAAGCAATATTTTCTGGGATGCATCCGGTACGGGATGGATTTTGATAATTGATCCGTCCGGAAACGTTGTGGATTCGGTATTCTGGAACTTTAGCGCTGCCGATATTGCAGGATTCAACGTCAACATTTCAGGCTTCAATATTACTGCGGCCGATCTTGATTGGTCCGGCCCCGGTGCGGCATTGACTACCGATTGCGGTTCCCTTTCATACAGAAGGGTGGGTGACACCAATACCGCCGCCGATTGGTCTGGCGTTTGCGAAACCGCAGACTTCGGAACCCCCAACAGCGACATCAATATTGGCCCTGGCGGATGCCCAGGTGAGCGTACTCTTACCGAGGTGACCGTAGATTCCATTGATCCTACCATCATCTGCCCCCCAGATGAGGTTGTTCAGGTTAACCCAGGAGAGCAATATATGCTGCCAGACTATAGCGGTGATACCACGGCCACAGACAACTGTAACCCCGATCCTGTTATTACCCAAGATCCTATAGCGGGAACTATGGTTGGGGTTGGTGTTACCACCGTGACGATGACCGCCACCGATGCGGCAGGCAATGATGCCACTTGTACCTTTACCGTTACCGTTGACGAATTGATAGGGATAGGTGAGAATGAATTTGCAAGCAACTTGATTCTCTATCCAAACCCCACCAGTGGCGATATTACACTGAAAAACAATACCGCCGCCAAGTTGGACAAAATCGTCATTACCGATGTAAAAGGAAGGGCCGTCAAGAAGATCGATCTTTCCGCCGCCGGTATAGAGACCAGGTTCTCCATGACCGAGCTCGCTAGCGGTATGTATTTTGTAAAAATAGAGGCAGAGGGCACCAGCGTGGTAAAACGCGTGGTGAAGTTCTGACCCTAAAAGAATAATTTCTTTTGAAACCCGTACCTCTTGGTGCGGGTTTTTTTTCGATAAATTTGGGCACAGAAGTTATCCCAAAGGAAAAAATTGCCCTATGCGCACCATTAAGAGCCAATCTTTTTCATTGACCGAAACCAGACGGAGACAGTTTCTGGATTGGGCCCAACAATTTGATGAAGCTATTTGGCTAGACAGTAACACCTATCCACAGCGGTATGGAAACTATAGCGCTATTTTGGCCGTGGAAGCCCTTACTTCCATTAAATCGGATTTTTATGGTGCCTTCGACCGATTGAGGGAATATCAAAACAGTACGGCAGACTGGCTCTTTGGCTATCTTTCGTATGATCTGAAAAATGATGTGGAAAACCTAAAATCGCAAAACTATGATGGGCTCGGGTTTCCCGATTTGTATTTTTTTCAACCCAAACGGCTTTTTTTGTTTTCCGAAAACCAAGTGGAAATACAGTATATGGATTCGGTTGCCGATGAAATGGAAAAAGACTGGACAGCAATTCTTTCACATTCGGCACCGGCACAAACACACTTTAATTTTGATAAGGTAAATATCAAGCCGCGGACACCCAAAAATATATATATCAACAAGGTAGAGGAGATGCTTCGGCATATTAGTTTGGGCAATATTTATGAAGCCAATCTTTGCCACGAATATTTTGCAGAAGAGACTGAGATCAATCCTATGGAAACTTTTCTTCGGCTCAATAAGATTTCACAAGCTCCTTTCTCAACTTTTTTAAGACTGGAGCATATTTTTCTGCTTTCCGCCTCGCCCGAACGCTATCTAAAAAGAATGGGCGACACTATCATTTCGCAACCCATAAAAGGTACAGCCAGACGGATGGATACAGCGATTGAAGACCGGAAAATGGCCCAGGGTTTGGCCCGTGACCCCAAGGAACGCAGTGAGAATATCATGATAGTAGATCTGGTGCGGAACGATTTTTCACGTTTTGCCCAAAAAGGGAGCGTACAGGTAAACGAATTGTGCGAGGTGTACACTTTTGAACAGGTACACCAACTTACTTCCACCATTTCATGTAGAGTTGCGCCTGAACTTGACAGCGTTGAGGTGTTGAGACAAACTTT
>CAYSLM010000068.1:0-13756 GCA_964431895.1 uncultured Aequorivita sp. | reverse complement strand
TGCCCTGGTTGGTCACAGTGAAGGTATAGCTGATGGTCTCGTCAACGTCCGAACACTGGTTCTGGTTCTCGTCGTTGAAGATGCCGGTCTTCACGATTGCGATGGCAGGGTTCTGGCACAGTTCGATCACCGTTGAGTCATCTTCCATATAGCTATCATCATCAGATGTATCAGTTACATTGGAACCATTTGGTGGTGTTCCAACTACTTCAGCACTATTGGAGAAAACACCAGCATCAATATCAGCTTGTGTTATTGTATAAGTTGCAGTAATTGTAGAAGTGTCTTGTGCATTGGGAGCTAAGCTCAGAATAGGACCTCCAACTACAGTTACACCGGGTACAAGATCCGTAACTGAAATGTTAGTTAAGGTAACATTTCCTGTATTCTTGATTTTAAAGTTGTAAGTAATCATATCGCCAACTGCGATGGAAGCACAACCGGTTGTTGGATCTATCTGAACATTTGATTCCTTTATCAGAGCAATACTTGGAGTCTGGTCAAGCACGGTCACCGTCGGGTCGTCCGTAGGGTCGCCGTTGGTGTTGCCCTGGCCGTCGGGGGTCTCCACGGTCTCTGGATCCGGGATGGGGTTGCCCGAGGTGTCAGTGCCCGTGTCGGAAACGTCCGTAACGTCGTCAGTGCCGTTCACGCTGTCGCCCGTACCGATGGCGACGTTCTCCACGTAGCCCTGGTCAAGGTCGGCCTGGGTAATGGTGTGCTCCGCGGTAACGGTAGCGCTCGCGCCGGGCGCAAGGCTCGCTATAGGGTTGCCGCCGGTGATTACCGCATTGGCGTCGGTGATCTCGATATTGCTCACCGTCGTGTTGCCCGTATTGGTCACAACAATGTCATAGGTAATGGTGTCGCCGAGCCCGCCCGCTGGGGAGGTCTGGCTCTTGATCACGCTGATGCTGGCTTCTTGGCAGATCAATACCGTAACCGTATTACTGGATGCATCAATTGAACCCAAAGCAGTTTCGCCGCTTACATCAGCAGTATTAACCACTGAGCCAAAATCAATATCGGCTTGGGTTACACTGTAGGTGGCATTGTAAATCCACGTTTCACCGACATTAAGAATATTATCATTATTGTTATCTCCACTTGCAGGTCCTGCAATAACTCCGCCCAATTTCACATCATTGACGACCACGTTGGAAATATCAACATCACCATCGTTGCTCACTTCAAAAGTATATTGAATCGAATCGTTTACTTCAAACTCATTGCAATTATTGGTTGCGCTGGTACTGGATTTCACAATGGAAATTTCAGCATCTTGACAAAGATTTACAGTCACTGAATCTGAAGTGAAAACAGGATATGGATTGCCAGAAGTTTGTACCAAACCACTTATATTGGCTGTATTTTGAACTTGGCCATTCGTGATATCCTGTTGGGTAACAACATAAGAGGCCGTATACAACCAAGTTTCGCCTGGATCCAAAACACCCGAATTTGAAGTATCACCACTATCGGGACCTGGGAGTGGATTGTTGGAAGGATCTATCAATAAATCCCTCAATTCCACATTATATACCGGGGCATTTCCTATGGGATTTGAGACTTCAAAAGTATAGGAAATGGTCTCGCCAGGAGCAATAGGCGTACAACCTTGTGGGTTATTTGGACTTGCTATTTTTTCTAGTTGAATTCCACAATTATTCAAAGTCAAAGTAACGGCCGTACGGGTAGAACTGGTACAGTCGGTTGCATTATTTACTGCCTCGGCATAATAGGTTACCGAACCTATTGAACTCCAAGTAGGTGAAACTACGTTTCCTCCGGTTGCCTGATCATACCAAATAATCGACTGTCCGTTAGGTACGTTTGCCGTGGCGGTTAAGGTCTGAATAGGGTCGGCTGCACATTCCGTTTGGTCACCGCCACTAATTGGTGCCGATGGTGCAGCGTTTACAACGATCTCGGCCGTATCACTGGCGGAACAACTATTACCATCGGTATAGGAATAGGTAACGGTGATGGTTCCGTTCAAGCCGGTTGGATCGAAACTGGCCGTGCCGTCGCCGTTATCGGTAACACCCGTGCCGCTCCAGGTTCCGTTGGAATTGGTTGGGTCTCCCGTAAGTGTAATCGGGCTTCCGTTGCCGCACAATGGGCCATAGGTTCCTGCATCTACTACGGGCGCAGGGTTTACAATAATTTCTGCGGTATCGCTGGCGGAACAACTATTACCATCACTATAGGAATAGGTAACGGTGATGGTTCCGTTCAAGCCGGTTGGGTCGAAACTGGCCGTGCCGTCGCCGTTATCGGTAACGCCCGTGCCGCTCCAGGTTCCGTTGGAATTGGTTGGGTCTCCCGTAAGTGTAATCGGGCTTCCGTTGCCGCACAATGGGCCATAGGTTCCTGCATCTACTACGGGCGCAGGGTTTACAATAATTTCTGCGGTATCGCTGGCGGAACAACTATTACCATCACTATAGGAATAGGTAACGGTGATGGTTCCGTTCAAGCCGGTTGGGTCGAAACTGGCCGTGCCGTCGCCGTTATCGGTAACGCCCGTGCCGCTCCAGGTACCGTTGGAATTGGCTGGGTCTCCCGTAAGGGTAATCGGGCTTCCGTTACCGCACAATGGGCCATAGGTTCCTGCATCTACTGTTGGCAAGGGGTTTATTGTAAGGGTAACCGGAGTGCGGGATAAACTGCTACAGCCAGTATTGCTCTTGGTGCTTTCAGCATAATATGTAATGGTTCCCATAGAATTAAGAATGGGGTTGGAAACCACTGAACCCCCAGAAGCCGCATCGTACCACGTAACCGTAACCCCATTAATAGGAGTAATTGCATCGTTGGCATTCAAAGTTTGAATTGGATCTTCGGCACATTCGGTAATATCTCCTGTACTTACCGGGGCATCTGGGGCGGGATTTATAGTCAGCTCGACCGGAGTCCGTTCTGTACTTGGGCATCCACCGCCTGAAAATACTGCCTCGGCAAAATAGGTTACGCTACCCACCGCATTTAAGGTAGGGCTGGATACCGGATTGCCCCCCGTGGACACAGTGTACCAAACTATATTTTGTCCTTGAACAGGCACTATTGCATCGTTGGCATCCAAAGTTTGGAGAGGATCTTCCTGACATTCAATGATATCTCCGGTACTTACCGGCGCATCTGCCGCAGCATTTAATGTTATCGATTCATCTTCTACCAAACCGGGAAGCGAACATCCGTTGCCATAGGTACCGGTAAAAGTAACCACCGCTTTAAAGGTTCCTTCAAAAGGATTGGATCCTGTATATTCATAAGTGCCATTTAATTGATTGGAACTGCCAACCAAAACATTATCAAGATAAAAGTCCCATTCTACCGCGCTACTTGGCAAACCACCGCAGGAACCTTCATTTATGATAACTGAATAATCAATAAACTTGGAACATCCTTGTTGTGAAATTGTAGGGTCTAATGATGGACAGGGCACGCAAATATCTGGGCTGGGCACATTGAAAGTGACCGGTTGGCAATTGGCGTTCTCATATTTTACTACCGTATCTTCCGGATCCTGTATTCCACAAACGGAAGAATTATCGGCAACAATGGAATACTTTAGATAGATGGACTCTGTAGCTATTTGTGGTACATCCCATAAAATTTTGTCACCGGCGCCATTGAGGGTGGCCGAGCCCTTATTGGTATCAATACTGCCGGGCACCACAGAAAAACCGGGAACAATGGTGGAGGTCAGGAATTTTTGGCCGGGCAATTGTTTAGCCGCATAATTCAGTTGACCCAAAATTTGGTTATATATAAAGTTAAGGTCAGCGTTGTTTTCGGTATGGTATGCCCCAGAGTTTTGGATTTCACTTAAGGTATGGAGGGCAATGTTTTGTTCAGTGCCGGAAATGGCACCGGTAAGCCCAATACTAAAGACGTTCTGGTTGTAATCTGTACCGCCTTTGTTGATCACCCAACTTGCCTGTCCTGCGGCTATAGCATTCTGTTGGCAAAGGGTGTTCCAGGAATTATTGCTACAATTATTTCCACTGTTGTCGCGGTTGGCAACCCCATCTGATAATAGGATAATGCTTCGGGAGGTAATACAGTCAAAGGTTCCACGCTGGTTGAGTTCATATCTGGCTTTGACCATGGCATCCTGAATATTGGTATTGCCACTGGTGGAAATAGAATTTATTTTATTTATAAGTGCATACTTATTGGAGGTCAACTGCTGGTCGATGGTGGCCGTCCAGGAGAAGGTTACCAGGGCCACTTTATTAAGACCCGTAGGATTGTTGGCAGGTTGAAAAATTTGATTTACAAAATCAATGGCCGCATCCTGAGCATAATCAATGGGCTCGGGATAGGGCCCGTCATCCATACTACCGGAACGGTCAATGATAAGCACCACTTCCAGCGGCCGTACAGAAGCCTGCCCGTCTACATCAATAGACACATCAAATGTGTTGCAGGTTGTGGAATTTTGAACAATAGTTTTAGATACATCAATCGAGGCCTGTTGTCCAAAAAAGCTGAATGACGAAAGAAACACAAAGAGAAAAGTGATCTTCGATAATTTTTCAGCCATCATGTTTCTGAAAGGTAATTGTTTTTCCATAAAAAAAAGTTTAAGGCATTAACCCATACTATTTCTAGTATTTTTTCTGTAATATTTTTGTTGGTCTATCCGTCTGAGTTTTCTGGTACATAAACCCTTAGGGTGGTGCTGGCAGCCGGTTGGCTACAATTTTTTCCTTGGGCGGAAACCTCAATACAGCTCCATCTATCCTTTGGTGTATTTTGGGGAACACCAACTTCTATATTGAACTTTCGCGTTTCGCCAGGTGATAAGGTAATGGCGTCAACAACGGGTCCAGCCGAGGTTGTTGACCTCACCGCCACATTCAGGGCTACGTTGGGCGCCGAAGTGCGATGTATGTCATTGGCACAGGACTGCTCAAGGTTTTTGGTGTTGATAATATACGTAACGCTTCCGGCAGTGGTATTGGTTAGCACCATGCGGAAAGTAGCGGGATCATCTTGGTATGCCGACTTCACATTCCGGTTCTTTTCTACCGTCAAAGTCGCATTACAATTCTGCGACCACGCAAAACCTGAGTTCATTAAAACGACAAAAAGACCCAACAAGAATCTTCTTTTTATTGTAGAATTTCGAGACATATATTTAAGTTTAGATTTATTTTCCTCTCTTGAAGACGGCTGAAAATGTCAATTTCAAATAGGTGCCGCCATTGTTCAAATATACATTGTAAAGAAGGTTCACCTTTGACGCTAAATCAAGTATTAGTTGAACTGTGAAAAATAGTCGGCAAACGACAAAGTTTGTTTGAAAATAGAATTTTTTTTGTAAGAAAAATATATACGTGTTAGTACGTATATTCATTATTTATAAGGCCTTAGCCGTTCTGCAGGGTAAGAAAAACCAGGGCCATGCCCATAGCGAGCCCCATAATTTTGAAATCTGGTCCTTGTTGTAGGAATAATTTCATAGATCTGGCCCAGCTGTTCCTTTGGCAGGAATTGTGCAAATGATTTCATTCCTTTTGGCAACAAAATTTTATCTTTGCAGCCCTCAATTTTAAATAAAAGATGTCCCTAACAAAAGAAATAAACCGCCGGCGAACCTTCGGCATCATCAGTCACCCCGATGCGGGAAAAACTACCCTTACCGAAAAATTGCTTCTCTTTGGAGGAGCCATACAGGAAGCCGGTGCGGTAAAAAGCAACAAAATAAAAAAAGGCGCCACCAGCGATTTTATGGAAATAGAGCGCCAGCGCGGAATCTCGGTGGCTACCTCGGTGCTGGCATTTGAATATGAAGGGATAAAAATAAACATACTCGATACCCCGGGACACAAGGATTTTGCCGAGGACACCTTCCGCACCCTGACCGCCGTTGATAGCGTTATCGTGGTGATTGACGTGGCCAAGGGCGTTGAGGAACAGACCGAGAAACTGGTAGAAGTTTGCCGAATGCGGAATATACCCATGATCGTCTTCATCAACAAAATGGACCGCGAAGGCAAGGACGCATTTGAACTATTGGATGAAATAGAACAAAAGCTGCACCTGCGGGTCACGCCCCTGAGCTTTCCCATTGGGATGGGTTACGATTTTAAGGGAATTTACAATATCTGGGAAAAAAACGTAAACCTCTTCAGCGGAAATAGCAGGAAAAATATTGAGGAAACCATTGAGTTTGAAGATATCCAAAATCCAGAACTTGAAAAATTGATAGGCGAAAAAGCTTCCGAAACCCTTCGGGATGAACTGGAGTTGGTCTATGAAGTATATCCCGATTTTGACCGAACAGAATATCTGGAGGGTAAACTGCAGCCTGTCTTCTTCGGATCTGCGCTTAACAATTTTGGCGTGCGCGAACTACTTGACTGTTTTGTAGAGATAGCCCCTACCCCGCGCGCCAAGGAAAGTGACACCCGATTAGTAAAACCCGATGAAAAGGAATTTTCGGGCTTCGTCTTTAAGATACATGCCAACATGGACCCCAAGCACCGCGACAGGCTGGCCTTCGTAAAAATTGTTTCAGGTACTTTTGAAAGAAATACGGCCTACCTACATGTGCGCCACGGAAAAAAGCTGAAATTCAGTAGTCCCAATGCTTTCTTTGCCGAAAAGAAACAAGTGGTTGACATTTCCTATCCCGGTGATATAGTCGGGCTTCACGATACCGGTAACTTCAAGATTGGCGATACCCTAACCGAAGGCGAGGAAATGAAATACAAGGGCATTCCCAGTTTTTCACCTGAACATTTTAAATACATCAACAATGCAGACCCCATGAAGAGCAAACAGCTTGAAAAAGGCATTGACCAATTGATGGATGAAGGGGTGGCACAGCTTTTTACTTTGGAATTAAATGGCCGAAAAGTGATCGGGACTGTTGGCGCGCTGCAATTTGAAGTAATCCAATACCGTTTGGAGCACGAGTACGGAGCCAAATGCAGCTATGAGAACCTCAATGTCCACAAGGCTTGCTGGGTAGACCCCAAGGATTCTAAGAGCGATGAATTTGCCGATTTCAAAAGAGTAAAAGCCAAGTTTCTGGCTCGGGACAAACGTGGCCAGTTGGTGTTTTTTGCCGATTCAGCATTTACCCTGCAAATGACCCAACAGAAATATCCCAATGTGATCCTTCATTTTGTGAGTGAGTTTGAGAAAGTGGGAACGGGAAAAAATTAATCCCTGGGTATCTTTGGGAATTTGTGGTGCCCAACATCCCTTTCGGAATCTGAAAAAAATGGATTTAATAAGGAGTAAGACACCATAACATTAGCCTCTCGATTCTTTGAGAAATCTCAGAATCATAATGGCCGCCAACCCGCATCGCCTTGCGTACCGTCACCGTTCAGATCATTTACATACATCTCCCCGCGGCCTATGGTGGTATTGTAACGTATCATCCCAAATAAAGGCGATGGTCGCTCAGTGGAGCTACCTTGGGGCAATTGGATCGCTCCACTGCCCCCCCATTCCAAATTTCCCGAACCATCGTTAATCAGTACATCTCCTGTAGCACCATCGGTCCTTGGAAACCTGTAGGTACCTCCAACCCCAGAAGTGCTGAAACTAAATTCAATAGGCGAAGTGGAATTCCAGTTTATGCTACCGTAATTCAATCTGACCTTGAACCGAATTGTTCAATGTTATTCTGGAATACTGTTCCGAAGTGTTGTTGCTAGTGCAAAGATTGAGATAGCCATCATCAATCGTGTTGATATCCAGCCCAGAGTGGACATTCCTATTATTGTTGCTTGTGGATAGATTGATATTTTCGTTTGTCCCAGTATCAAAAGTCAATCGGGAGAATACTCCCGTAATATTATTGCCTACAAAAATATTGGCCTTAGCAATACTGTCTGCTTCTAAAGAAAAATTGGAATAGAGATCTGAAGATTTATTGGCCGAAAGATATACTTTTCCTTTTTGAAAGGCATCCAAACTAAGATTGACCCGATATCCATCAGTTCGGTTCTCCACATCAATATCAGTAGAATTTTCCCTAATGGCCATTGTACTCGCGGCACCGGTGCCTCCAAAAACACCATCGGTAAACGACACTAGGTTTACCTCGTTGGAAACCATTACTGCCGAAAAGGAATCATTTAGGGGATCTAAAATACTGTCACCGCGAATGGTAGCCATAAGAGTTCCCGCAGAACCACTTCCGAAAGCATTGTTTTCAGAATAAAACCCGCTGTGATAAAGATTATTATCGGGAGCCAGATATTCAAAGGTACTTCCGAAACTGCCTTGAACCTGGAGTCTTTCCACGGGATCTGACAACGCAATTCCCACATTGCCATTGTCCAATGCGACGAATTCCGTTCCAGAGGTGCGCGCGGTGGTACCGTCACTCTGCTTTCCAATTTCTATTCTACCAGATGCGTTTACCCATTCGTCATCAGTTTTGTCAACAGGTTGCAGTTTAATTTCATCGGCCAAACGAATCCATCGATTCCCATCCTTGACATAAAAACCCGGAGTGACCAGATTGGATCCGGACCCTGAGGAGGCAGTATTGTAGACTGCCATTCCCTCTACATTATCGGCTAACGGAGCGGGGTCATCTGTCGCTACCAGGGCAACTCTCGGCAGCAGAAGGCCCTTGCTCGAGGAAGATACTTCTAAAATAGCATTGGGGTCGGGATTGGTAGTGCCAATGCCTACTTGGGAGAATAAAGGTGCGAAAACAAATAGCCAAAGGAGGGTGAGGAAATGTTGTTTCATATTTATTTGGTGTGGTTGGTTCTTCAAATATAAAAGATTCTTTTTTTTGACTTTTTGCGGAAATCCATAAAAAAACCTGGACAATATCCAGGTTTAAACTCTATTATGCTTCGCCAGTAGGTCCGAAGTTTAACGGAAGCGGCGGTTGTTCATAATCCCTTATTTCGCCGTGGGCCTGCTCAAAACGCTTTACATTGTCGCCCAAAGCTTTTAAAAATCGCTTGGCGTGCTGCGGCGTCAGGATAATCCTCGACTTAACTTTGCTCTTGGGCACTCCGGGCATGATAGTTACAAAATCAACCACAAATTCGGAAACGGAGTGGTTGATGATGGCCAGGTTGCTGTATATGCCCTGGGCCACATCGGCATCGAGTTCAATATTTATCTGGCCTTGTTTGGGCTGTTCTTTTTTCTGGTCTGCCATTTTTTTTGATGTTAGATTTGAGATTTTAGACGTAAGATCTAAATTAAAATTGAAAAGGTGCGTTTCGGGAAGGAAACGCACCTTTTTTCAATTTCAAAATTAATTATAATTTACTTCCTGCTTCATGCGGTTCATTTCTTCCAGCTCTTGCTTTGAGCCTACGATTATGCTGTCATACTTGCGCATACCCGTTCCGGCTGGAATCTTATGGCCTACAATAACATTTTCCTTCAAGCCTTCAAGGGTATCTACCTTGCCGGCAACGGCCGCCTCGTTCAATACCTTCGTGGTTTCCTGGAAGGATGCCGCCGAGATAAATGACTTGGTCTGCAACGAAGCTCGCGTAATACCTTGTAGCACCGGCGTGGCGGTAGCTGGTATGGCTTCACGGGCCTCGGCGAGGGTCCTGTCATTTCTTCTCAAAAGCGAGTTTTCGTCGCGCAAGGTGCGCGGCGAAAGGATCTGCCCCTCCTTGAGGTTTTCGGAATCCCCGGCGTTGGTAACTACCTTCATCCCAAAAATCTTGTCGTTCTCTTCAATGAAATCATCCTTGTGCACCAATTGGTTTTCAAGGAAAGTGGTATCTCCCGGATCCTCAATCTGTACCTTGCGCATCATCTGGCGAACCACGACCTCAAAGTGCTTGTCGTTGATCTTAACGCCTTGCAGACGGTAAACCTCCTGCACTTCGTTTACCAAATATTGCTGTACCGCAGATGGCCCTTTGATACGAAGGATATCTTCAGGGGTGATGGAGCCGTCAGACAGCGCCATTCCGGCCCTTACGTAATCATTTTCCTGAACGAGGATCTGGTTGCTCAATTTTACCAGATACTTTTTCACTTCGCCCAGTTTAGACTCTACGATGATCTCGCGGTTACCTCGTTTTATCTTTCCGAAGGAAACTACTCCGTCAATTTCACTTACCACGGCAGGGTTTGAAGGGTTTCGAGCCTCAAAAAGTTCGGTAACTCGTGGAAGACCACCGGTAATATCGCCCGCTTTGGCCGATTTGCGCGGTATTTTCACAAGTACCTTTCCTATCTTGATTTTCTCACCGTCATCTACCATGATATGGGCGCCTACGGGAAGGTTGTAAGAGCGTATCACTTCATCCTTCTTCCCTAAAATCTGAAGGGTTGGGATTCGTTTTTTGTCTCTTGATTCAGAAATTACTTTTTCCTGGAAACCGGTTTGTTCATCAATTTCAACTTGGTAGGTAACACCTTGTACAATGTTTTCGTACTTAATCTTACCGGCAAATTCTGAAATAATCACCCCGTTATACGGATCCCAAGAACAGATTATATCGCCTTTTGATACCGTATCACCATCTTTTATGTAAAGCACCGATCCATAAGGAATATTGTTGGTGCTGAGGGCAATGCCGGTTTTCTTATCAACAATCTTTATTTCTGAAGTACGCGAAATAACAATGTCAACGGTATTTCCTTGATTGTCCTCGCCCTTTACGGTCTTAAGGTCCTCGATATCGGCCTTACCATCAAATTTGGCAATAAGCTTGTTTTCCTCCGAAATGTTACCGGCAATACCTCCCACGTGGAAGGTACGCAAGGTAAGCTGGGTACCCGGTTCACCAATAGATTGTGCTGCCACCACGCCAACGGCCTCTCCTATCTGGACCATCTTGTTCGTGGCCAGATTGCGACCGTAACATTGGGCACATATACCTTGTTTGGCCTCGCAGGTAAGGGCAGAGCGCACCTCAACCGTTTCAAGCGGCGAAGCTTCAATGGCATCTGCTATCTCTTCGGTAATGTGATCACCGGCAGCTACCAGCAGTTCCTTGGTAAGCGGGTTTACAATGTCGTTGAGAGAGGTGCGGCCCACAATACGCGAACCCAAAGTCTCAACTACTTCTTCATTTTTCTTCAATGGCGAAACCTCAATTCCGCGCAAGGTACCACAGTCGTCAATATTGATGATCACATCCTGCGACACATCAACCAAACGGCGAGTAAGGTAACCGGCATCGGCCGTCTTAAGGGCCGTATCGGCAAGTCCTTTTCGGGCACCGTGCGTAGAGATAAAGTACTCGAGAATGGAAAGCCCCTCTTTAAAGTTGGAAAGAATGGGGTTTTCGATAATTTCCCCACCCCCGGCACTTGACTTCTTGGGCTTGGCCATCAAACCACGCATTCCGGTAAGCTGGCGGATCTGCTCCTTGGAGCCCCTCGCACCGGAATCAAGCATCATATATACCGAGTTGAACCCTTGTTGGTCCTCACGGATACGCTTCATGGAAAGTTCGGTAAGTTCGGCATTGGTTGCCGTCCATATATCAATTACCTGGTTGTAGCGCTCATTATTGGTAATAAGCCCCATGTTATAGCTATTGATAATACCATCAACCTGTTGGTTGGCACTTTCTATCAAAGACTTTTTCTCCTCGGGTATGATAATATCTCCCAAGCTGAAGGATAGACCACCCTCAAAGGCAAATTTATAGCCCAGGGCCTTGATCTCGTCAAGGAAGTTTGAAGTGGTTGGCACATCGGTTACCTTCAAGATTTTTCCAATAATGTCACGAAGCGACTTTTTGGTCAATACCTGGTTGATAAATCCCGCGGCCTCTGGCACTTGCTCATTAAAGATTACCCTTCCCAAGGTGGTGGTGATAATCTGGTTTACCAGCTCACCTTTTTCATTGAAATCTTTGGTTCTGATTTTTATTTCGGCATTGAGATCTACCTTGCCTTCATTATAGGCAATGATAGCTTCTTCGGCAGAATAAAAAGTAAGGCCTTCACCTTTAACCACCACATCGCCCATGGTTTTTTTCAGTTTGGTCATATAGTATAGACCCAAAACCATGTCTTGCGAAGGTACCGCAACAGGAGACCCGTTTGCCGGGTTCAGGATGTTGTGGGAGGCTAGCATCAACAACTGGGCTTCCAAAATGGCCTCTGGGCCAAGGGGAAGGTGCACCGCCATCTGGTCGCCGTCAAAATCGGCGTTGAACGCGGTACAAACCAATGGGTGCAATTGAATGGCCTTGCCCTCTATCAACTTGGGCTGGAATGCTTGGATTCCCAAACGGTGAAGCGTTGGGGCCCGGTTGAGCAGTACGGGGTGTCCCTTCAATACATTTTCAAGGATATCCCAAACTACGGGCTCTTTTTTATCGATAATCTTTTTTGCAGATTTTACGGTCTTTACGATTCCCCTTTCAATCAACTTACGGATTACGAAAGGCTTGTAAAGTTCGGCGGCCATGTCTTTTGGAAGCCCGCACTCAAACAATTTCAGCTCGGGCCCCACGACGATAACCGATCGTGCCGAGTAATCTACACGTTTTCCGAGCAGGTTTTGACGGAAGCGGCCTTGCTTACCCTTCAATGAATCTGAAAGGGATTTCAGTGGACGGTTGCTGTCTGTTTTTACTGCGGAAGACTTACGGGTGTTGTCAAACAGCGAATCTACCGATTCCTGCAGCATACGCTTTTCGTTACGAAGAATAACCTCCGGAGCCTTAATTTCCATCAATCGCTTCAAGCGGTTGTTGCGGATAATAACCCTACGGTAAAGGTCGTTCAAATCTGAAGTGGCAAAACGGCCACCGTCAAGGGGAACCAAGGGGCGAAGCTCTGGTGGGATCACCGGAATAACCTTCATGATCATCCACTCGGGCTTGTTCTCCCGGCTTGCGTTTGCCTCCCGCAAGGCTTCAACAACCTGCAGACGCTTCAAGGCTTCGGTTTTGCGTTGCTTTGAAGTTTCGTTGTTTGCTTTGTGCCTAAGGTTGTACGATAGCTGGTCAAGATCAATGCGCTGCAAAAGGTCAATCAAGCACTCTGCGCCCATTTTTGCGATAAATTTGTTGGGATCGCTCTCTTCCAGATATTGATTTTCCTGCGGAAGCGAATCTAGAATAGCAAGATATTCCTCCTCGGTCAAAAAGTCCATTTTCTTTACGGCCTCGCCGCCTTCATATTTGGCAATACCGGGCTGGATCACTACGTAGCGCTCGTAGTAGATAATCATGTCCAATTTCTTGGAAGGCAATCCAAGTAGGTAGCCAATCTTGTTGGGAAGGCTTCGGAAATACCAGATATGGGCTACGGGCACCACCAGGTTGATGTGGCCCACTCGGTCGCGGCGCACCTTTTTCTCGGTGACCTCTACCCCACAACGGTCGCATACAATACCCTTGTAGCGGATTCGTTTATATTTACCACAGGCACATTCGTAGTCCTTTACGGGACCGAAGATGCGCTCACAGAAAAGGCCGTCACGCTCTGGCTTGTGCGTGCGGTAGTTGATTGTCTCGGGCTTAAGTACCTCGCCCCTTGATTCTGCCAGAATGGATTCAGGGGAAGCCAGCCCGATAGAAATCTTGTCGAATTTCTGTACTGTGTTTTCTTTATTTCTGTTCATCATGTTTTTGAAAATATGATTAATTGTGTTGTTTTGGTAGGGACGCGAGGCATCGCGTCCCCACCGGAATAACCTTGTGGATTATTCTTCTAATCTGATGTCTAGGCCCAATCCTTTCAACTCGTGCATCAATACGTTGAATGATTCGGGAAGTCCCGGTTCTGGCATGGTTTCACCCTTAACGATGGCCTCGTAAGTTTT
>CAYSLM010000067.1:797-14204 GCA_964431895.1 uncultured Aequorivita sp. | reverse complement strand
TTACTACAGCTCCAGTGCTCTTTACGGTCTTTACGATTTTTTCAGCAGATTTGTCCACCAAATTGTGATCGTAAGATTTTAGCTTTATTCTAATTTTTTGACTCATTGCTGAAATTATTATACGTTAGCGGTTCCTCTTGCGGCGGCAATTACTTCCTCAGAAATATTTGACGGGGTTTCTGCATAGTGCGAAAACTCCATGGTAGAGGTAGCACGACCGGAAGACAGGGTTCTCAAAGTGGTCACATAGCCGAACATTTCCGAAAGCGGCACATCGGCTTTAATCACTTTGGCGCCAGCACGGTCGCTCATACTGTTTATGGTACCGCGACGACGGTTAAGGTCTCCCACAATATCACCCATGTTTTCTTCAGGTGTTAGCACCTCCAATTTCATAATGGGCTCGAGCACAACGGCTCCGGCGGCCTTGGCAGCGGCCTTGTAACCTATTTTGGCAGCAAGCTCAAAAGATAGCGCATCGGAATCCACAGGGTGGAAAGAACCATCCTTAAGGGTTACTTTCATGCTGTCCATCTCAAAACCGGCAAGGGGACCGTTGACCATAGCTTGTTTGAAGCCTTTTTCAACGGCTGGGATAAATTCCTTGGGAACGTTACCACCCTTTACTTCGTTTACAAACTCGAGGCCTACTTTCCCTTCCTCGGCAGGTTCAAGGGTGAATACGATATCGGCAAATTTACCGCGACCACCAGACTGCTTTTTATAAACCTCTCTGTGGTCTGCAGCTTTTGTAATGGCTTCTTTGTACTCTACCTGTGGCTTACCTTGGTTTACTTCCACCTTAAACTCTCGGCGAAGGCGATCAACAATAATATCAAGGTGAAGCTCGCCCATACCAGAAATAATGGTCTGGCCAGAGGCTTCATCGGTCCTTACCTGGAAGGTCGGGTCTTCCTCGGCAAGTTTTGCAAGGGCCATACCCAATTTATCAACATCTGCCTTGGTTTTTGGCTCTACCGCAATACCGATTACCGGATCGGGGAAGTCCATACTTTCAAGGATGATAGGATTTTTTTCTGAAGAAAGGGTATCTCCTGTTTTAATATCCTTAAATCCAACCGCAGCACCTATATCTCCAGCTTCAATGTATTCAATAGCATTTTGCTTGTTGGCGTGCATTTGGTAGATACGTGAGATGCGCTCCTTGTTGCCGCTACGGTTGTTAAGCACATAGGAACCGGCATCGAGGTGCCCTGAATAGGCACGGAAAAACGCCAGGCGGCCCACAAAGGGATCGGTGGCAATTTTGAATGCGAGGGCAGAGAAAGGAGCGGTAACATCTGGCTTTCTTTTTTCTTCCTCCCCAGTTTCGGGATTGGTGCCCACAATGGCGTCCTTATCAACCGGGGAAGGCAAATAGCGGCAAACCGCATCGAGCAAGAACTGCACTCCTTTATTTTTGAAGGAAGAACCACAGACCATTGGAATGATGCTCATATCCATAACTGCTGCGCGCAGGGCGGCGTGAACTTCATCTTCGGTAATGGAATCCTCGTCTTCCATATATTTCTCAAGAAGGTTTTCATCATAGGCGGCAACTTCTTCAATGAGCTTGCCACGGTAAAGACGGGCCTCTTCTTTTAGGTCATCGGGAATTTCAACCACGTCAAAGGTAGAGCCCAGGGTTTCCTCATGCCAAATAATGGCTCGGTTCTTCACCAGGTCAACCACACCTTTAAAATCGGCTTCGTCACCAATAGGTAACACGATAGGCACGGCGTTTGACTTGAGCATATCCTTGATTTGTTGGCATACGGCCATAAAGTTTGATCCCTGACGGTCCATCTTGTTGACAAAGCCTATACGGGGCACTTTATAGTTATCGGCCAATCGCCAGTTGGTCTCAGATTGTGGCTCTACGCCGTCAACCGCGCTAAACAGGAAAACCAAACCATCAAGTACGCGCAGGGAACGGTTTACCTCTACGGTAAAGTCAACGTGGCCGGGAGTGTCGATGATGTTGAAATGGTAATCTTTGGTCTCAGGCAGGGGCTGTGCGTTTTCAAGTGGAAATTTCCAGGTACAGGTGGTAGCTGCGGAAGTAATGGTAATACCACGCTCCTGCTCCTGCTCCATCCAGTCCATGGTCGCAGAACCCTCGTGGGTCTCTCCAATTTTGTGGTTTACCCCTGTGTAAAAGAGGATACGTTCGGTTGTGGTGGTTTTACCGGCATCAATGTGCGCGGCAATCCCAATATTTCTTGTGTATTTTAAATCTCTTTGTGCCATTTGTTAGAATCTGAAATGTGAGAATGCTTTGTTAGCTTCTGCCATTTTATGGGTATCCATGCGTTTTTTCACCGCGGCGCCTTCTTCTTTGGCAGCAGCAAGAATTTCTGCGGCAAGCTTGGCGGCCATGGATTTTTCGTTCCGTTTTCTCGAGTAGGTTATCAACCACTTCATCGCGGTGGCTATCTTACGGTCTGGGCGAATCTGCATCGGGATCTGGAAGGTTGCCCCACCTACCCTGCGACTGCGCACCTCAACGTGGGGCATAATGTTGGAAAGTGCATCTTTCCACAGCTCCAGCGCCGTTTTCTCGTCGTCTTGTTTTTTCTCGTCTACAATGTCAATGGCATCGTAAAACACTTTGAAAGCCACACTCTTTTTTCCATCCCACATCATATTGTTTACAAAACGCGTAACCAATTGGTCGTTAAACCGTGGATCTGGCAAAAGGGGTCTTTTTTTGGCCTGTCTTTTTCTCATTTGTTTGTTGTTAATTGTTAATTGTCATCCGTAATTTGGCCAATGTGCCTAATAACGTTCAACCATTAACCCGTTTTCATTTTTCTTAAAACGCATTGCGTCTTTTACTTTTTTGGGCGTTTTGCTCCGTACTTAGATCTACGTTGTGCGCGGTCTGCGACACCGGCGGTGTCAAGAGCGCCACGTACAATGTGATACCTAACTCCCGGCAAATCCTTTACCCTTCCACCTCTAACCAATACTATCGAGTGCTCTTGGAGATTGTGCCCTTCGCCCGGAATGTAAGCGTTTACTTCCTTGCCGTTGGTAAGCCTAACCCTTGCTACCTTTCGCATAGCAGAGTTTGGTTTCTTAGGCGTAGTAGTATATACACGCGTACAGACACCGCGACGTTGTGGGCACGAATCCAAAGCAACCGATTTACTCTTCTTGGTTATTTTGGTCCTTCCTTTACGTACTAATTGTGAAATTGTTGGCATATAAAATTTGTATTGATATGTTTAAAAATAAAACACCCCTATTTTTAGGGGATGCAAATGTAGAATATTTTTTTTACTAATCAAATCATACTGAATTAATTTTCAGCATCATTCTATTATTTTTAGTATTTGGACATGAAAAGCCACGGGTAAACGTTAGCTTTGGACGGGCCCCTTGGACATCCTTAGGTAACCAGAAGTTCGAAAATCAGGCAAACACAGCCCGCTGTTTAGACTTTGAAACCAAAACTCTATTTCTTTTTATACCTTAATATATATTGCTGCCTTTTCTGGAACGCGGAGGCACAGGAGCCCCGCCTTTCCATCAAAGCAGAAAAACCTATCACCAAAGGGCTCAACGATTCGCTGAAGCTGCCGATTGCTGTTAAGAACACCGAAGCCTTGCACAAACAAATAGACACCTTACAGTTTAAACTGCAGCACATGGGGTATATTGATAGCAGGATGGTCAAACTGGAGAAACGACCAGACAGCAACTATGTCGCCCACTTTGAATTGGGCGAAAAATACCGCGAGGTAAAAATTTATTACAATGCCCAAAATTTTACCAAAAAGCAACTCCAAACAATATCAACAGCGGTTTCCGACTCTGTTTTCATCCTTCCCATCGAAACCATTCCCGCCGTCCTCGAAAAACTTACCGCCCTCCGCAACCAGAAGGGCCACGCTTTTGCCCGGCTGCGCCTAACCAGTTTTGAAAAAACCGAAAAGAATAAACTCGCGGCCCGTCTATGGGTTGATGACGGAAAACCACGGCAAATAGACTCCATCGCCCTTAAGGGCTACACCAAGTTCCCACGATCTTTTTTGAAATATTACACAGGCATCAAAAAAGGGACAACTTTTAACCAAAAGAAATTGGTAAATCAGAGCGAAACGCTGAACGAGCTGGGCTTCGTCTCTACCCTCAAACCGCCAGAGGCGCTTTTCCGAAAGGATACCACCGTGGTATATCTGTACCTGAAAAAAGAAAACAACAACCAATTTGACGGTATTTTAGGCTTCGCCACCCACGAGAAAACCCAAAAAGTCGCATTTAACGGTTACCTCAACCTTGAACTGAACAACAACCTCAATTATGGTGAGCAACTACTTCTGAATTATAAGGCAGACGGCGACGAACAAGTGAATTTTCGGGTCAAGGCCACACTGCCCTATTTATTCCGCACGCCCTTCGGGATAAGTGGCGAACTCAGGATTTTTAAACGGGACAGCAGCTTTATCACTACCGAGCAACAATGGCGCACTACCTACCAGGCAAGCCCACGTCTTTCAACTTATTTGGGATACAAAGCTTTTGAATCAAGCAATTTACTCGACGAGGTGCTGGCCGGCTCACCGGTGGAAGATTACAAATCGAATTTTTTCATAGTAGGCACGGTCTACCGAAAACTGCAGCACCGAAAACTGTTTCCCCTTAAAACCTTTATCGAAATAGATGGCGCCCTGGGCAACCGTAGCACGGCGGGCAACAAGGACGGGCAAGTACGGTTGGAAACAGCTATCAACCACACCTTCAACCTCAATAGGGAAAACTCTATATATGTGGCAAACTCAAGTTCCGTTCTCTTCAGTGACACCTATCTGGTCAATGAGCTTTTCCGTTTTGGCGGCATCAATAGCATTCGGGGTTTTGATGAAAACAGTATTGACGCATCGCTCTTTTCGGTCCTCAATACCGAATACCGCTACCAGTTTAGCGAAAGTCTTTACGTGCATTCCATTATTGATGCGGGCTATTTTGAAAACCAGGCCCGATCTCTTTCCGCCCATCTCTACAGCTTCGGTCTAGGATTGGGTTTGAACACCAAGGCAGGTTTGTTCAAATTAAATATTGCCAATGGGCAGGCCGACGACCAAGATTTCAATTTTGCAAATACCAAAATACATATCAGTCTTTCCTCAAAATTTTAGAAACCCAAATCGAGCCGCCGCGCCGCCGCTAAAGAAAACTCAAAAATTGGAGACAAATACTTGTGTAATTAACTTTTTATTATGATTTTTGCCTTTGGCTAATTCAAATAATTTATAAAAATGAGAACAAAGTTTAGTGGAATCTTAACGCTTTTACTGGCGTTAGTTGTGCAGCTTACCTTTGCACAACAGAAAACTATTACAGGTACGGTGACAGATGATACAAATCTGCCACTGCCTGGTGCAAACGTCATAATCAAGGGCACCAATTCTGGAACACAGACCGATTTTGATGGAAACTACTCCATCAGCGCCAATGTGGGCCAGACGCTTGTCTTTAGCTATGTGGGTTTTGAAACCCAGGAGGTAAAGGTAGGCAGCAAGAATACAGTTAACGTAACCATGCAGCCAGACGCCGCAGCCTTGGAAGAGGTTGTAGTTACGGGCTACTCTACGCGTAACCAAACCGTTCAGACATCGGCTGTGGTATCCATATCGGCGTCGGAGCTATCACAAATGGCACCTACCACCAGTATTGACAATATGCTGCAGGGTAAAGCCGCCGGGGTACAGGTTACTGCGGCAAACGGAAAGCCGGGTCAAGGCGCCTTCGTTCGGATCCGTGGTACGGGTTCCTTGGTAGCAGGAGCTTCATCACCCCTTTATATTGTTGATGGTGCGCCCATCCGCGAGGTGGACCTTGCCAATATCCCCAATGAGGATATCGAAAACATTACCATCCTTAAAGATGCCGCCACCACGGCCCGATACGGTTCGCGTGGTGCCAACGGGGTTGTGGTAATCACTACCAAAAGTGGTGCCCGAAACAAGGACGGAATTGTCCGTTTCAGCTCACGGTACGGTACCGTTTCACGAATTGAACCTAACTTTACCTTGATGAACGCGGAACAAAAGCTTCAATACGAGGCCGAGATGTACGCCCTGGGTATCGGTGCGGCCGGTTCCCTACCAGGAGTACAAACCGAGCCAGGTTCTCCAGAGCGCGCCAAACTTTTGTCCAGACAGACCGACTGGGCAGACCTTATTTTGAAAGAGGGAATTGTACAGAACAACAACGTTTCTATTTCTGGGGGTAGTGAAAAAGCCGATTACTATTTCTCGGTAAGCCACGACAAAAATACCGGGATCATTGATAAAATTGATGGTTTTGAACGCCTTGGTGCGCGTCTGAATGTGAATTTTGACGTAAAAGAATGGCTTACTATGGGCGTAAACGTTGGTTACTCAAGATCAACCAGTGATGAGCCCAGGGACAGGAACAACTCCCAAAACCCGTTTAGACCTATTTATACCGTAAACGAATACGAAACGGAATATCTTTACGATAGCGACGGAGAGTTGGTACTTGATGAAAACGGCGATCCTGTATATAATCCTACCCACGATGGGTTTCCCATTAGAGGAGCCTTGGAAACAGAACCTTCTACTGATATTGACAACATTACCCTGGCCAGTGTGGATGCTCTTGTGCGTTTCTCCAAAAACTGGAGCTACGGTTTTACCACCTCTATCAACCACGGATTGATAAGAAGGGAAAGCTATTCCAAACCCGGCGGTATTTTGGATATCATCCTCAATAACGCGCCTGTCGGAAACAAATTTGATGATCAACAGGACCGTTTAGACCTTACCATAAGCAATCGCCTTAACTATACCCTGGCTTCAGACGAGCACCACTTAAACGTGTTGGGGCTTTATGAATACAACCTATATGAGTTCTATCGTACTTTTGTAAGAAGCACCGGTTTCCCCTCACCTCTATTGAGTACACAGACCAGTGCAGCTGACCTTAACGATGGATTCACCAATAGATCTCGCTTGACTCTTCTTTCTTACGGATTATTTGCAGACTATGACTATAAAGAGAAATACCTTCTATCTGCCTCTGTAAGACGTGATGGATCGTCCAACTTTGCCGAGAACAAAAAATTCGGTACTTTCTATAGTGTGAGTTTAGGTTGGAACATCGCCAAAGAAGACTTCTTCAGTGTAGATGCAATTAACGACCTCAAAATACGAGGTGCCTACGGTTCTGTGGGTAACAGAAACGGTATTAAGCCTTACGACTCACAAGGAACCAATGCTTTTGGTTTCTATCCAGGAGGATCAAGCTCTTACCCTGCCACTGTTGCCAACCCCGATTTGCAGTGGGAAACCACTACCACATTTAACGTTGGTCTTGAGTTCAATATGTTCAACAAAAGACTTCGTGGAGTAGCAGATTACTTTATAAGAAATACTACCGATCTTCTCTTCACTATCCCAACAGCTTGGGAGGCGGGAATCATTGACCCTGACAACAGAAGGGGGGTTGCCGGTAACCTTGGAGAAATCCAGAATAAGGGGCTTGAAATATCGCTACAGGGAGACATTATAAGAACAAATGACTTTACCTGGACCCTTGGAGGAAACATTATCTTCCTTGATACTGAAGTTATCGAATTGCCAGACGGAGAAGACGTTACTCCTCCTACCGCCTTTAACATTCGCTATTCCGAAGGCCGTAAGATTAACGAGCACTTCTTGGTACGCTACGCAGGAGTAGATCCAGCAACCGGAAAATCACTTTTCCTAGGTGCCGATGGAAACGCCTATTTTGCCGAAGATCTTCCCGAAGGTGAAAACCGCGTATTCCAAGGAAAATCAACTATCGCCGATAAAGAAGGAGGTTTCTTTACCGACTTGAAATATAAAGGCTTTGGCCTGCGTGCCGACTTTGTATTCAAGGCAGGTAACTGGATCAACAACTTCGTTCGATCAAATGCAGAGTCTGACGGCCAATTGGTAGCAGACAACCAAGCGGTGACCGCATTCAACTACTGGCAACAGCCAGGTGATACCGATGTATTGCCAAGTCCACTGTACGCAGCAGAGGATCAAAAAGTAAACTCTGATAGATTTCTTGAGAAAGGGGACTATATCCGTATGAGAAACATTACCCTCTCGTACAACTTCCCTAAGAGATTCTTAGAAAAAACTCCTATCCAAACCTTGAGACTTTATGCCCAGGGACAAAACCTATTGACCTTTACCAAATTCTGGGGCGATCCAGAAGTGGGAATCTCCTCCGGTGAAACTATTTCATTTGCTGAATCAGTAGCACCTGGTGAAGCTACCTTATATAGTTATCCGAATGTTAAGTCATTCCAAATAGGTTTGGACGTTAGTTTCTAATTAAAAAAAACACGAAAAAATGAAAAAAATATTTTATAAAATAGCAGTTTTAACGCTAGTCATTGGAGGTTTTACTTCCTGTGACAGTGAACTGGATCAAATTCCGTTTGATTCCCTTGCTACATCACAGGCCTATATTACGGCCACCGATTTTGACAATGCCGCCCGGGGTATCTATTCTACCTTAACCAGTGGTTCTTTATACGGAGGAAGTGATGCTGGTGACATGCTTGGTGCGCCAGACGTGCTTTCAGACAACGTGACCCTGGCAGAAAGAGGCCGTGGGTCTAGGAGAACATTGCACAACTGGCAATACAGCGCCTCTACAGAACCTATGAGCGGCCTGTATGAAAGAGCTTATCAAATGATCTTTAGAGCCAACACCTTGTTGGAGCAAGCTGAGAACTTTGACGGCGAAAACAAGGAACGAGTAGTTGCCGAAGCCAAAGCGCTAAGAGCTTTAGGACACTTTGATGTGGCCAGCTTCTTTGCCAAAATCCCAACCCAATCGGCAGATGCCAATGGAAGCTTGGGAGTAGCCTATGTGACCAAAGCAGATTTCTCTATAGAACCGGCCCGATTGACTGTAGGCGAAACCTATGATATGATTGTTAAAGACCTTACAGATGCTCTTGAAGGTATTCCAGATGTGCCTGCTTTAACCCAGGCAGGACGTTTGAATAAAGATGCCGTCAATACTTTGCTCTCTCGCGTATACCTATATATGGGCCAATGGCAAAAAGCCATTGATGCGGCCAGCCAAGTAAGCGCAGGCGTGGCAGCACGTAGCAACGTAGTTGGCGTTTGGGAAGATTCAAACAAAGATGGTGTTTTGTTCTGGATTGACGTAGATCCTCCAGGGCTGGATATTACCCCAGGCGTTATCTGGAGCCAGTTTGGCCAAAATACGCTTGTACCAGAATTTGTAGTATCCTACCCATTCTATCAGCTTTTTGAAGATGATGATATTAGAAAAGATGCCTACACCTTTCAGGCCCGAAACGGTCCTTTGAAGTTCAACGGAATAAAAAAACTTTTCGCAAGAGAAGGTGGACAGAACCCAGGTCGTGTTGACATCAAGATATTCAGGGCTGCAGAAGCCAAGCTGAATATAGCCGAAGCCGAATACAACTTAGGAAACGAAGGTGCTGCACGTGCCGCTCTGGATCAAGTAAGGACCAAGCGTTACGAAACCCCACCTAGCGGTGAAACCGGTACTGCCCTGCGCGATGCCATCCGCTTAGAGAGACGATTGGAGTTTGCGTTTGAATATCAAAGATTCTTCGATATCAAAAGATGGGGTCTATCTATAGAGCGTGGCGGATTTGGAGACCTTCAGGATGGTTCCGGAACTCCTTCACAATCACAAAACCTGCCTGCCGGTGCAAAAGAGTTCCAACTGCCAATTGCACAAACCGCAATGGATTTAAATCCTAATTTGACGCAGAATCCTGGATATTAATAATCTTAAACCGAATTAAAATGAAAAAAATAAATTTATTAATTACCCTAGCAGTTATCCTCCTTACAGCTGTTTCCTGCGAAACCTATGACGATTTCAATGCAGATAGGAAAACGGTGGTTGGATTCAACAAAGATTCTGATAATATCAACAACATTCCCGAGGGCGGTGAAAGAACCCGTACCTTTAACGATGTGATCTTTGCTTCCGATATTGTAGATTATGACCGGGAGTTTACTGTAGAAGTAATCCCGACCCTCCTTCCCGAGGCTATTCCACCAGCAACTGCAACAAATCCTGAAAACTATACTTTTGAATCAACGGTAGTTATTCCCGCAAATTCAAGAAGGGCATCATTCACGGCAACGGGAATAGATGTTTCTATTGAAGATGAAAGAGGCGAATACTTCAGTGTACAGATTAAAGGTGGTGGAAATGTTGTTTCCGGAGGAAAATTCACCATTAGATTGAAACAGTAAACCCTGTGGAATTTTTCTAAACTAAATTTAGTTCAACCCAAAACACCTCTTAATTTTTTAAGAGGTGTTTTTGCTTAAAATAGAACCTTCCGCCACGAAAACCCTTTGCACTAGCGGATACATAAAAAATACTATGAACCCAGACAAACACTCCACCACCATCTTCGGAATATATCCCGTAAAAGAAGCGCTTTCTTCAGAAGTGGTTTTTGACAAAGTCTTTATCCAAAAAGGCCTTGAGAGCGATAAATTGCAGAAGCTTCAGGCCCAACTGGAAAAGGCCAATGTTACCATAAACCACGTTCCCGTTGAAAAACTCAATAAGCTTACCCGTGGAAACCACCAGGGCATAGTGGCCCTCACCTCGCCCGTAGCATTCCAGACCCTGGAAAGTGTGGTGGAAAAATCGCTGGGCAAAGAAGGACCGGCCCTCTTCCTTATTTTGGACCAAATAACCGACGTGCGCAATTTCGGGGCCATCCTGCGGACTGCCGAATGCACCGGGGTTGATGCCGTAATTATTCAAAAGTCAGGCGGTGCCCCAATTTCTGGGGATACGGTAAAGGCCTCGGCCGGAGCGATCTATAAAATACCTATTTGCAAAGTGGACCATATCAAAGATGCCATTTTTTACCTACAGGGTTCCCAAATAAAAACCGTTGCGGCCACTGAAAAAACGGAAAATGAGATATATTCCCTGGACTTAAGGCCCTCCCTTGCCATCGTAATGGGATCGGAAGGGAAAGGAATTTCAAAATCAGTACTTGCACTGGTTGATGAAAAAGCCTCGCTGCCTCTTTTGGGAGAAATAAATTCGCTGAACGTATCGGTAGCGTGTGGGGCCTTCCTTTACGAAGTAGTGCGGCAGCGGCGATAAGCAATAATTACTTATTGTCTGTCTTTTTTCTGTGGTGATATACAATACGTATCCGCTTGGGTGATGGCGACGGAACTTCAGTATCACTTTCGGAATTATTTTCAGGCAAATCCTCTTGCTTGGGCGGCTCGATAAAGTTCCCGTTCTCATCAAACTGCCGCAGAAACGGATCGTCGTCGGGGTTGAAATTGGGCTGTTCCCAATCGTATTTTTTGTTTTCCACCGGGTTTGCCTTAAAAAGAAAAGCAAATAAAATCCCGACAAAGAAACCTGACAAATGCCCTTCCCAAGATATTTTAGGATCAATGGGAAACACATACCACCACAACCCGCCGTATAGAAAGACAACGCCCAGGGCAAGGGCGGTGAGTTGGTACTGTTTTGAAAAGATTCCCTTAAAAAAAAGGAAAGCCACCAGCATATACACGATCCCACTCGCCCCAATATGCATCGAGGGCCGCCCAATGACCCAGGTGGCCAATCCGGTAATAAGTAGACCGAAAAGCAGCACCCGACACCGAATGGGGCGGTAAAAATAGAAAAGCGCAGCAGTAAGGACAAATAGGGGCACCGAATTGTTGAAAAGATGCTCCAGGCTGCCGTGGATAAAGGGACTGAAAAGAATACCCCGCAGGCCCTCTACATCGCGAGGGTAAATCCCGAACCTGTTTAAATTGATGCCGAAGCGGGATTCAATCCAAAAGACTATCCAGAGCACCATTACAAAAAGTAAAGGGTACAGAAGGACATCGGGACTATATTTTAAATTTTCTTGTTTCGACATCAAGGCCAAGGTACAAAAAACGCTCCCTTTCCCAAATTAATGATAAATTGTCAGAAGGTTCATCTCATTAAAATAGTAATTTTGCCCATATGAACGCACCGCTCGCAGAACGCATTCGCCCCAACAACCTCGGGGAATATTTGAGCCAGCAACATTTGGTGGGGCCCAAAGGCTCGCTTAGCTCACAATTGAAGACTGGCATTTTGCCATCCCTGATTTTTTGGGGGCCACCCGGCACGGGCAAGACTACATTGGCACATATTATCTCAAAAATGAGCGATCGCCCTTTTTATACCCTAAGCGCAGTTGACAGCGGGGTGGCCGCAGTTAGGGAAGTGATTGAAAAGGCCAAAAAAACAGACAGTCTGTTCTCTGCCAAAAATCCTATTTTGTTTATTGATGAAATCCATCGCTTCAGCAAATCGCAGCAGGATTCCTTATTGGGAGCGGTGGAAAAAGGATGGATCACGCTTATTGGCGCCACTACCGAGAATCCCAGTTTTGAGGTCATTCCCGCTTTATTGTCGCGCTGCCAGGTTTATATCCTAGAACCATTGAGCCGTGATGATTTGGAAACCTTGTTGAAAAGGGCATTAAAAACTGACAGCATCCTATCAAAACTTAAGGTAGACCTCAAGGAAACCGAGGCCCTCATTCGGCTATCGGGAGGCGATGCCCGAAAGTTGCTAAACATTCTCGAGCTCGTGGTACTTTCGGAAGACAAGACCGATGCTTCCGGAAAAAACAAAAAGATTACCATCACCAACGAATTGGTGATGCAGAAGGCACAAAAAAATACGGTGCTGTATGACAAAACCGGAGAGCAGCACTACGATATAATTTCAGCCTTTATTAAATCCATCCGCGGAAGCGATCCAAACGCCGCCGTCTATTGGCTGGCCCGGATGATTGAAGGAGGTGAGGATATAAAGTTTATCGCCAGGCGCCTTGTGATATTGGCTTCGGAAGATATTGGCAACGCCAATCCCAATGCATTACTGCTGGCCAACAGTACTTTTCAGGCGGTAAATACCATCGGTTATCCCGAGGCCCGCATCATCTTGAGCCAGTGTACTATATATTTGGCTACCTCGGCCAAGAGCAATGCCGCCTATAAGGCCATTGGCGCTGCCCAGCGTACGGTACGGCAAACGGGAGATTTACCGGTTCCTCTTTCTATAAGAAACGCCCCCACCAAATTGATGAAACAATTGAATTACGGAAAAGACTATGCCTATGCCCACAATTATGAAGGCAATTTTGTCCAGCATGAATTTCTGCCGGAGGAGATAAAGGGCACCACCTTTTACCAGCCCGGGAACAACCCCAAAGAAAACGCCCTGAAGGCCTATCTAAAAAACCTTTGGAAAGATAAATACGATTATTGATCTGCCGGCGTGTAGATCGTCCTTTTGTCGTTGCCCTCTACGGTCAATGCACCTGTTGAACCAAATGAAGCTTGAAAT
>CAYSLM010000067.1:0-787 GCA_964431895.1 uncultured Aequorivita sp. | reverse complement strand
TGAAATGTTTGTCCCTTGGTGTCCATATATCGTATCAAATTGTCCATAATGATAATCTTTCCTTCCAAACGCAATCCATCATCGGCATCGGCGGCTTCCTGGTATAGACTATAACCTTCGGCGGTCTTTCGCAATAGGAAGGTATTGCCCTGGTTCTGGTAGGTTGAAAATTTATCTAAAGGAAGATTGTTGTCCTGGTCCAGATTCAAATCTGTTCTTGATGTTTGAACGGTTTCCCTGACTTGTGATTTTTCAGAGGAAACCACTGTTTGACTATCGGGAAAAAGCACCACTTCTGGCTGGTGCACGTTTAGGGCCTGGAAGCCATTGAAGGCCTTTCTAAGGGCATCCTGGTAGGATTTTTCATATTCCTTATATTTACTTTTTCCTTCCTGCCCGCGGAATATTTCTTTGTTGTTACAATCTTTTAGAACTACTTGCAGCTTGGTTCCCAGGATGGTCCACAGTTCCTCCACATCGGCATATAGGCCGTCACAGCGGTTTGCATTGGGCGCTACATTGGCCAGATACGCATTAAACCCATTTTTTTCGAAATAGAATTTGGCCATGGAATTGAGCTGGAATTGATTCTTGCCATTCTGAAAATCAAATTGCTCGGGAACTACCACATAACTGTAGTCATTCAAATTGGTATTTTGCGCCAGACCTGCGCCACCAAGAACCAGTACCGTAAAAAACACTAAAATTCGCTTCATTCTTCGTCTATTACAATGTTAAATCCTAATTGTAAAGATACACTTTTTGCCTTGGCCAAATTGGTATATTT
>CAYSLM010000066.1:0-14283 GCA_964431895.1 uncultured Aequorivita sp. | reverse complement strand
CGATGATTTTGGCCTGAATAGCCTGCGGATTTTCTATCCGGAAATGGAGCGTACCCAATCGCGTTTCCTAAAGAGTTTTTCGGCCCAGTACCATAATATGTGGGGCAGTTTGCACCTAAATGCAGGAGTTTCCTATGGCGAGAGGGCGCCTTCGGTTTCTGAAGGGTACGGATTTTATCTGTTCAACAGTTTTGACAACCACGATTATATAGGCGATCCAGGGCTCAAGACCGAACGCTCGGCAGATGCCAATCTTTCCCTTTCGTTGAAGAAGTCCATTTTTGAATTAACGGCCACGGCCAATTATTTCCGGATTTACAATTATATAATCGGGGTGCCCCAACCCTCGCTCAGCACCATGACCATAGGGGCCGATGGGGTAAAAATCTATACCGGCCTAAAATATGCGCAACTGTTTAATGCCTCCCTTTTTGGAAGGTACAGCATTTCCAATGCGTTTAAATGGTCTGGCCAACTTACCTATCACCGCGGGGTTGACCAGGACGGCGAAAATCTGCCGCTTATCAGTCCGCTGTCGTTTAGGAGTGCCCTTGATTTCTATAAAAACCAATTTTCGGCTTCCCTATCGGTAGAAGGGGCCGGTGTGCAGAACCATTTCAACCCGGCCTACGGCGAGACCAAAACCGCTTCCTATGCAACGCTTTCAGCAAGTGTTGGCAAGCGTTTCTTTTTGGGCGACAACAGTCTGTACCTTAAGTGCGGGGTGGAAAACCTGCTGGATACCTATTACGCTTCCTATACCGATTGGAACAACATTCCGCGTATGGGCAGAAATTTTTTCCTGACCGTTTCCTATTCAATCAAATAACCTTTAAAACAAAAAAAGATGAAAACCTTAAAATATATATTGCCAATCCTTTTTATTTCAATTGCATTTCTTTCCTGTACCGATAGCAATGACGACGAACCGTTTGTGCCCGACCCGATGGAGGGCCTCCATAAAATTTATGAGTTTTCGGCCACGGACCACGTGGTGGAAATCTATTCTGAAAAAACAGGGCTTGAAGTAGGTTATAACGAGCTTTCAATTCGCATAAAGGACCTGGCCAGCAATAGCTACCTTACCAATGCGGCCCCAAGCTGGATGCCTGTGATGCAAATGCAGACTATGAGCCACGCGGCGCCCCGAAGTGGTTTGGACAATTCCAAAAACAGCTCTGTGTATAACGGGCATATTGTTTTTCAGATGCCGGGCAACGAAACCGAGTTTTGGGAGCTTACCCTCACCTTTAATCTTAACGGCCAACCCCACACCGAAACCCATCGCATAGCTGTGGCGCAACCTGCAGATGGCCTTAAAAAGGTTCAAGTGTTTGTTGGTAACGACCAGACAAAGTACATCCTGGCCTACGTGGAGCCAAAAACCCCAAAGGTGGCGGTGAACGATACGCGGGCCGTACTGTATAAAATGCAGGATATGATGACCTTTCCCGTAGTGGAAAACTTCCAGATTGCCATTGACCCCAGAATGCCGGGGATGAACAACCACAGCTCCCCAAACAATGTGGACCTGACCTATCAGGCGGCAAGCAAGAGTTATGACGGCAAACTGTCGCTTACCATGACGGGATATTGGAAAATTAATATGAAACTGTTGAACGAAAGCGACGAGGTGGTAAAAGGAGAAGACGTAACCGAAGGAAACCCGGCCAGTAGCCTATATTTTGAATTGGAATTCTAATTTTTCCCACATTGTTCCATTGTTTGGATAAAGACTGTAGCGATACAGTCTTTATTTTTATATATTTGGCGCGTGAATTGGAGATGGCCGTTTACCGGATTTATCATTGCCCTTGCCATTTTAGGCTTGGGTTTGGGCAATGCGTCCTTGCCCAATCAGGAAATTGTTGTCCAGTTCCAGGCGGGCTCCGTAAGTGAGGCCCAGGCCAAAACTGCCGTTGCCCAAATCACCGATCAACTCAGTTTGTTGGGCATTTCAAACTTCCAGATTTCAGAGTTGTGGAATGGCCGGGTGAAGGTGTCCTACTACAGCGATGTTGACATTGCCGTTGTCAAGGGGCTATTCAGCAAGGACAAAAAACTTTGTTTAGGGGAAACCGGATCGCAACGCGAGAAGGACCCTTTAAAAGCGCCACCTCAGGTTCCCGATTATGTCTACCACGTACAAGTGGTAAAAATACATACCGATCTTGGTCAGAATCTTGGCTTGCAGGGAGTTCCTATCAGCTTAAAATCTGCCAAAGATCAATATTTAAAACCGTTGCTATCTTTCTGTCGCACCGAAAACGATAGCGGTTTGCCCATAGAGGCAGAAACCCGTGCTGGGAAAAGCTACGGGGCTTTCGCCGTTTATTTTGATACCTCTTCCTATAAAATCCCTGAAGTCCGCGCCGGTCCTTTGGCGTAAATGTTGCCCGCCAATCCCTTTCCGTAAAAAAAAAGGATGCGAGCATCGGGGCAACTTTGCAACCGCAATTCCGTATTCGAAAAAAAAGGAATTGGCAAAAACCATTTTTAATACTTTCGATAATTGTTAGATATAGCCGCAAACCATATATTTGCGCACCCGAAAAATAATGGGGAAATCTGACCAAAAAATATAATTATGCAAAACAAAGGACTTATTACCGTATTTGCCATCCTGTTTGGGCTGGTGAGTATCTATCAGCTTTCCTTTACCTTTATTGCCAACAAGGTAGAGGATAACGCCAAGGAATTTGCCAACAGCAAATATCCTGCAGAAGAGCCCCATAATAGGGATAGGGCCGAAGCGCGCTATCTCGATTCTGTGGCCACCCAACCCGTCTTTCTGGGTATTGATTACAAAACAGCCAAGGAAAAGGAACTCAACAAAGGTTTGGACCTCAAGGGAGGTATCAACGTAATCCTGGAGGTTTCCGTAAAGGACATCCTAAAAGGTTTGGCCAACAATTCCAAGGATCCCGCCTTTAACCAGGCCCTTGAAAACGCCACCGAGCTCCAGAAAAACAGCCAAGACACCTACCTGGAATCGTTCTTTAAGGCTTTTGAGGCCCTGCCGGGTGAAAATAAATTGGCATCGCCCGATATTTTCTTCAACAGAAATTTGGAGGATGAAATCAATCTAGGGATGACCAATGCCCAGGTAAAACCCATCATCGAGCGCAAGATTGACGAGTCGATCACTTCTGCCTTTGAAGTATTGCGCAAACGTATTGACAAATTTGGCGTAACCCAGCCCAACATCCAGCGTTTGGGGAAATCGGCAAGGATACTTGTGGAATTGCCGGGCGCCAAGGATGTTGACCGGGTAAAGAAACTGCTCCAGAGCACCGCCCAACTCGAGTTTTGGGATGTTTATAAATTTGATGAAATGGCCGGCTTCCTACAAGCCGCCGATGCCAAGGCAGGGGAACTGGCCCAGGCCAAGGAAGCTGCAACCACCTCTGAAAACACGGCTATTGAAAAAGCTGCCGACAGCACCCAAACGGTTGCCGATACCACCCAGACAGAAGAGGATGACGTAAGCAAGCTTTTGGGCGGCGAGGATGTAAAGGATTCATTGGTTGATGATAATAAGGCAAACCCTATCCTTTCCAAAATGGTTTCCCTGGGCACGCAGGGCGGGCCAGTACTCGGTGTTTTCAAATTAAAAGATACCGCCACCATTGGAGGCTATTTGCGCAATCCGAAGATAAGGTCGCTTTTGCCCAACAATATGCGATATGCCAAATTTGTGTGGGGCTTGCCCGAAGCCAATCCGCAGTTGGATGGCCAGGAAACCACCGCTCTTTACGCGCTAAAAGGAAATAGGGAAAACCAGCCTCCCCTGGGCGGAAGTGTGGTAGTAGATGCCAGACAGGAATATGACAACCTTAACCGCGTGGTAGTCTCTATGCAGATGAACGGACGGGGCGCCAAAATCTGGGAACAGATGACGGGCGATGCCTATCAGAACCAAAGCCAGATAGCCATTGTACTTGACAATATCGTATATTCGGCTCCGGGAGTTACTTCGGGGCCCATTGCGGGCGGACGAAGCCAGATTTCAGGAAACTTTACCGTGCCCCAGGGCCAGGATTTGGCCAACGTGCTGCGCGCGGGTAAACTGCCCGCCTCGGCCGAGATTATCCAGGGCGAGGTGGTAGGGCCAACCCTTGGCCATGAGGCCATCAACAGTGGGGTAATGTCATTCGTGATCGCTCTGGTTATCGTGCTCTTGTGGATGATTGGCTATTACGGAAAGGCCGGTGCCTTTGCCGATGTGGCCCTGCTGGTAAACATTCTTTTTATCTTCGGAATATTGGCCGGCCTGGGGGCGGTACTCACCCTTCCCGGAATTGCAGGTATTGTATTGACCGTGGGTATGTCTGTAGATGCCAACGTACTTATATTTGAACGGATCAAGGAGGAACTTGCCAAAGGTAAGGCCCAGAAAGATGCCATCAAGGATGGTTTCAACAATGCGCTGTCCTCTATTTTGGATGCCAACATCACCACAGGCCTTACGGGGTTGATACTTTTGGTGTTCGGAACAGGGCCCATCCAAGGTTTTGCAACCACCTTATTGATAGGTATTGCTACCTCTTTGTTCACGGCCATCTTTATTACCAGATTGTTTATTGACGGTTATACCAAAAACGGAAAACCGCTACCGTGCTCTACTTCGGTTACCAAAAACCTGTTTACCAACGTACATATCAAATTCCTCGGCAAGCGGAAAATGGCCTATGTCCTTTCGGTTATTATGATTATAATCAGTCTTGGTTCACTCTTTACCCTCGGCCTAAACCAAGGGGTTGATTTTGTGGGCGGTCGTACCTATACGGTGCGCTTTGCAAAGGATGTGAATTCAAACCAGATCCAAAACGATTTGATCGAAACTTTCGGAAGTGCCGAAGCCAAGACCTATGGTGGTGATAACCAGTTAAAGATTACCACCAAGTACAAGGTTGATGAAACCGGTACCGAGGTGGATGAGGAAATAGAGCATATGCTGTTCCAAACCCTTAAAAAGGAATTGCCGGAAGGAATGACCTATGAGGAATTTGTGGGCGACCAACCGGGAAAAACAGTTGGTAGAATGGAATCTTACAAAGTGAGCCCCACCATTGCCGATGATATCAAAAAAGACTCCTTTTGGGCGGTATTTGGCTCGTTGGTGGTGGTATTCCTGTATATCCTATTGCGCTTTAGAAGATGGCAATTCAGTCTGGGCGCCGTGGCTGCGGTATTCCATGATGTGCTCATCGTGCTTGGTATCTTCTCGCTCACCTATAGGTTTATGCCCTTCAGTATGGAAATTGACCAGTCGTTTATCGCGGCCATCCTTACGGTAATTGGTTACTCCCTCAACGATACGGTAATTGTTTTTGACCGTATCCGTGAGTACTTTGGCGAACACCCAAGCTGGAAGATGAACCGCATCATAGACGTGGCACTCAACAGTACCCTGAGCCGAACCTTGAATACATCGTTTACCACGCTTATCGTGTTGCTGTGTATGTTCTTCCTCGGGGCAGAATCAATCCGCGGCTTGCTGTTTGCGATTATCGTAGGTATTGTGGTGGGTACTTACTCTTCGCTCTTTATTGCCACCCCAATTATGTACGACACCGTGAAGCGTAAGAAATTGGAGGATTTGATCGATAAGAAGGAAGAAGAGACGCAACCTGCCGTTGAGGCTTAGATATCCCGAAATTTTTATAATAGAAAAAGGCATCCGGAAATACCTGGATGCCTTTTTTTATTCCTTTAAAAAAGGATGAGGTTTTCTCTCGAGAAATTGGGATTATTGTTGTCTTGTGTATGACATGCTATCGCCTTTGTCAAGCTTCCATTGATTGGCGAGGCCGGCATTTACTTCCAAAACGTATTTCGAAGCAGCTTCGGAAGGAAGGGAAGTTTTGTCAAATGGCTTGGCATCTTTCTGGATGTTCACTACTTTCTTGTTTCTATCAAAATGAATAATGTCCAACGGAATTTCAGTATTCTTCATATAAAAAGAACGGGGCTTTTCATCCTCAAAAATAAATAGCATTGCGTGGTTCGGGGCCAATGAGTGACGGTACATAAGGCCGGTTTCGGTTTGGTAAGCATCGTCGGCAATCTCGATATCAAGCTGCGCGATTATCGAATCGGTCCCCGCTTTCATCAAGCTTAGTTCGCCTTCCTTTGTAAAAGTGATTTCGCGGGTTAGGTTTTTCGGTTCAGATTTTTTGTCCTTACAATTATGAAAGAGGAAAGGAGCGCATACCAAAGCTGCGGAGATCAATATTCTTTTCATTTTAAATTTTTTTAAGGCTGTCTATTTTTCGTCAATGGTTGAATGTATGGGTTTCTGCGAAGCTTTCCACATAATAAAAATACCTGCCAGGATAAACGGCACGCTCAGCCATTGTCCCGTTGAGAGAAGCCCCAATGCCGACTCAAACCCGCCCTGGCTTGCTTTTACAAACTCTACTAAAAAGCGGACCATAAAAAGAAGAATCAAAAACACCCCAAAAATATAACCTATCTGCTTGCGGCGCTCGGTTTTCCAGTACAGATACCAGCATACCAAAAACACTATGATATAGCCGGCCGCTTCGTAAAGTTGGGCGGGATGCCTGTAGGGTATTGATTGCAACAAATCGGCAAACTGCGGATTGTGCACAATGGCGTCATAGGCTTTGGCGGGGTTGTTGATGCCTGTGGCTGCCACGGCCTCCTGCTTTCGGATCCCCTCGTGTACAAAGCGCACGCCCAAAAGGAAATCGCCCGAGGGTTTGCCGATGATTTCAGAGTTCATAAAATTTCCTATCCGCACAAAAATTCCACCGCAGGCCACGGCGATTACGATCCTGTCCATGATCCACAAAAACGGTTTCTTAATGACGTTTTTGCTGTAAAAGTACATGGCAATCAAAATGGCAATGGCTGCCCCGTGGCTTGCCAAGCCCTGAAAGCCCGTAAATTCAAACTCTGGCACCGTACTGATGGGCAAAAATACCGAGAGTGGATCCTGCACAAACAACTCGGGCTGATAAAAAATAACGTGGCCCAAGCGCGCCCCGATCAAGGTGGCCACAACCATATAGATAAAAAGGCTGTCCAGTTTTTCCTGCGGCATCCCCTCGCGTTCGTAAATCTTTTTGGTAAGGATCCAGCCCAGGGTAAAGGCAACTACAAACATCAGGCTGTAATAGCGGATCATAAAAAAGCCAAGGTCAATACCTTCGGAAGGATTCCAGGTTATGGTCAAATAGTGCATAGTGGTGAATTTTGCGCCGCGTAAAGATACTATAAAAGCAAAAAGTAGGGGAAGGCTTTCGGGCTATTTCTTTTTGGGGGGCACGGGATCATAGCCCGAACCGCCCCAGGGATGGCAACTGGCAATGCGCATTATGGCGAGCCATCCGCCCCTAAGCAATCCGTGTGTGCGAAGGGCATCTACTGCATAATGCGAACAGGTAGGCGTGTACCGGCAGGTGGAAGGCAAAAATGGGGAAATGAAATTTTGGTACCCTTTGATAAGTAGAATAAAAGGATATGTGAGAATTTTTTTCATTACAACTCCTTTTGGAAGGAACCGACCGATACTTGCGTTCAATTCAAGGAAAAAGTGGTGCCGTCTTTCCCGTCTTTTAGTTGTATGCCGCTGGCAGCCAATTCATCGCGTATTTTATCGCTCAGAGCATAGTCCTTATCGGCGCGGGCCTGATTTCGCAGTTGGATCAAGAGATCAACCGCGGCGGTAAGCTTTTCTGAATCTTGGGAACTTGCCGTTGCATCGTTTTCCAACCCTAAAACGTCAAAGAGGAAATCGTGCATGGTGGTTTTGAGCACTTGCAGGTCATCTGCTGAAATCTGTTCATGGCCTTCCTTGATGGCGTTTATGAATTTGCCGGCCTCAAAAAGCTGCGCAATTAAGATGGGACTGTTAAAGTCGTCATTCATGGCGGCATAGCAATTATCTTTCCAGCCCACAACGTCAATGCTGCTCTTGGCGGAAGTAGGCAAGGAGGGCAGGAACTTGTAGGCTTCCATAAGCCGGTTAAATCCTTTTTCTGATGCTTCCAAGGCCTCGCTGCTAAAATCGAGGATGCTTCGGTAATGGGCCTGGTACATAAAAAATTTGGTCACGGTGGGCGAAAATGGCTTGCTAAGGATATCATTCTGGCCGGTAAACATTTCTTCGGGCAAGATGAAGTTTCCGGTAGATTTGGCCATTTTTTTTCCGTTTAGGGTAAGCATATTGGCGTGCATCCAATAGTTCACCGGCGAGGTGTGGTTGCAGGCCTCGGCCTGTGCGATCTCACATTCGTGGTGCGGAAATTTTAGGTCCATCCCGCCGCCGTGGATATCAAAGTTGTCTCCCAGATATTTGGTGCTCATGGCCGTACACTCCAGGTGCCAGCCAGGAAAGCCCATGCTCCAGGGCGAAGGCCATCGCATAATATGTTGGGGTTCCGCTTTTTTCCACAGCGCAAAATCCTGTGGATTTTTCTTGTCGGTCTGGGCGGCCAGTTCACGGGTATTGGCAATCATATCTTCCAATTTTCTTCCGCTTAGCTTTCCGTAGTGGTTGGTTTGGTTGAACTTGAGCACGTCAAAGTAAACCGATCCATTTTTTTCGTAAGCAAACCCTTCTTCCATTATTTTTTCAATAATATGGATTTGCTCATAGATATGGCCGGTAGCAGTGGGCTCAATACTGGGCGGCAGGGCATTGAATTTGGCCATGATGGTATGGAAATCAACCGTGTATTTCTGTACCACTTCCATGGGTTCAAGTTGCTCCAACCGGGCTTTTTTCAGGATGGGGTCGTCGCCGCTCTCGCCATCGTTCTCCAGATGGCCCGCATCGGTGATATTGCGCACATAGCGTACCTTATAGCCCAAATGCCTTAAATATCTGAATACCAGGTCAAACGAGAGAAAGGTTCGGCAGTTGCCCAAATGGACGTTGCTGTAAACCGTGGGCCCACAAACATACATCCCGACAGAGCCTGAGTGGATGGGCGTGAATTTTTCTTTCTTTTTGGAGAGGGAGTTGTAGATATAAAGCTCGTGCTGTTTCAAGGGTTTTCAATTCAGAATTAGAAGTTCGGGATTTAAAATAGGGATCGGGTACTTTTATTTTGAAATTTTATTTTAAAACTCAGTATCCAATTTAATATAGTCCAGAAATTCCCTGCGGGTCTCAGGATTCTTAAAGGCACCTCCAAATTCGCTGGTTACCGTACTGCTGTCTATATCGCGAATGCCCCGGGAGTTTACGCACAGGTGTTTGGCATCAATCACACAGGCCACATCATCGGTATTGAGTACCTGTTGCAGTTCCCTTACTATCTGCATGGTTAGGCGTTCCTGCACTTGGGGTCGCTTGGCGTAGTAATCTACAATTCTGTTCATTTTTGAAAGACCTACTACAGAGCCGTTGGAGATATAGGCGATGTGCGCCTTCCCCACGATGGGTAGCAGGTGGTGCTCGCAGGTAGAGTAGAGGGTGATGTTCTTCTCAACCAGCATTTCGCCATATTTATATTTGTTTTCAAAGGTAGATGCCTTTGGTCTCCTATCGGGATGCAACCCACCGAAAATTTCCTGCACAAACATTTTGGCCACCCGGGTAGGGGTGCCTTTAAGGCTGTCGTCATCCAGATCAAGCCCGAGGGTGTGCATAATGTGCTGCACATCTTTTTTTATGCTGGCTATTTTTTCAATATCACTCATTTCAAAAGCATCAGGGCGCATGGGTGTTTCGGTGGAACCGCTTATGTGGTCCTGGCCCATGGCCTCGATTGCCTTCAGTTGTTTTTCTATATCCATCGATTAAAATAACTTTTCAAATAGGCTGCAAAGATACGCATTACCAAATTGGCACGGAAGGCAGTTGGCCGTTTTATACCATTTTGGAAATGAAAGGTATTTGTAGCGGAAAATTTTTTAAAAATTGAATCCCAATGACAGTACAAAATTGCTGTAAACGCTATTGACGCGTGCCACATCCGTAAGACCTACGTTGTAGAGTTGACGATTTCGCTCCTGTTCCGATCTGGAGTAGGCCAGGTCAAAAGTAAAGCGACCAAAATTGTAGCCCGCACCCAATGAGAAACCGGTTAGGTCACCACTGGCCGTACTGTTTTTGTAAGGGCTTTGCTCAAAGTGGAAACCACCCCTTACACTCAACTCGTTCAGCCTGTATTCCGCGCCCGCGCGAAATATGGATACTCCTTTCAAGGCGTTGTCAATGCTTCGGTTTAAGGAACTAAAGTAAGGATCGTAATTATTGTTAATATCACTGAACTCGATCGAGGAATAATCCTTATAGGAATAGTCAAAACTCACCAAGCCGTATTGGCCAAAGACGTAGGCAGCGCTGGCGGTTATCTGGGCAGGGGTGCGCAGGGTGTAGTCTTCATATACGTTGATGATGTTTGGATCGATAATGGCAATACTGGTCTGCGTGCCGGACACACGCTCACTTTCCAGATATTGCGTAGTTTCCTCTGAGATTTGATACCAGGTGGGGCTATCAAAGCTCAGCCCCAAACGGAAATTATCGGCCAGCTTTGCCATGGCGCCAATCTGTGCCGAAATACCGGCCCCCGAAACCGAAAGATTGTTCTCAAAACCTACTTTGCGCACCAGGGAGGCTGGGTTTTTGTTGGTTTCCCGCAAAAAGGAGCTTTGTTCAAAATCAATACTGTGGGTATTGATATTGATTCCGAAATAGAGATCTTTCCCAACCTGTGTGGCCAGGTTGATGGTAAATTTGCTGTTTTGCCCTTGTGAGAGATAGGCGTATTTGTGGTTGAAGCTTTTGCCTGCAATATTTGAAACATAGGCCGTGTTTGAAGGGTTGCCGGGTTCCACGGGATCCAATATATATCCCTGATAGCCCAGGAATGCATTTTGCGCGGCGGTACCCTCGTTTTCGCCCAAGTATTGGTAGAGGTCTGAAATGCTTTCGCCCGTTTGCAATTGCAGTAGGTCCAGCGGAATGCCCTGGGCCTGCTCCAAAAAGAAATTGCCAATGGAAGTCCTTCCCGTTCCTGCAATATATAGTTCGTTCTCAAAATTCTTAGTGGTATTATAAGCGAGACCGATGGTGAATTTCCGGAACAGTGAGGCGTCGTTTGAATTGTTGACAACAAATATTCCGCCCAATTGGTTGAGCGCCACATCATCGGAAAAACTCTTTTCCCTGTGGTTAAAGTAATTGGCTTGGTTTTCTATATCATACAAGGAAGCAGATAGGTAGAGGCTGGAGTTTAAGAAAACCGCGCCTCCCGCAGGATTTACGCCTATGGCCGAAAAATCGCCGCCCAAGGCTCCCATTGCCCCGCTCAGGGCGGTAGATCGGGCCGTCCCGGTATTATGGGAGGTGCTGTATCGCAAGCCATCATCAATACCCTGGGCCTGGATTATGGAATAGGTGAATATTAAAAATAGAAGGAGGGATGCTCTTTTCATAAGCTTATATCTTTTTCAAAATGAATATAAAAAAGAATGCCCAAAGAAAACATTTCGGTAAAGACGGAAATGGGTATCGGGCATTATTGCGGTGACTGTTTAAACGGTTTTAAATTTATCGGTTTAATGGATTATCCACGGCCCCTGCCGCCGCTCCGCACGCTTCCGCTACTGGAACGTCCGCTGCTTCCGGAACTTCTTATGGAACCAGAGCTGCTGCTACGGGTAGGGGTAGAGTAATTGCTGCTACGGGTAGAATTGCTTCTTCTTGGCTGCGAATAGCTGCCGCTCCGGTTGCTATTGGACCGCGTGTTGCGTATCACCCGTGTCGAGTTTGACCGGTTGGTTCGGGTATTGTGGTTCCTTATCGTCCCGCTGTTATTGCTGCGGCGGGTGTTGTGGTTGGCGCGCACATTGTTTCTGTTTACACGGCGCGACATCTCAGAACGGCTGTACGAACGCGATTTTGTGGAAACATTTGACCTGCCACGGTTTTCAGATCGGGTGTAATCAGTGTTCCGACGGCCGCGGTTGTACGATACTCCGTTATAATAGTAATTGTTGTAATAATTATTATAGTAGTTATTGTAATAGCCATAGCCGTAATAATAGGGGTAGTAATTATAATATCCGTAATACGGATAGCCCCAGCCGTAGCTTATGCCCCAATACGGAGTGTAGTATCCATAATAAGGATAGCTCCAGCCCCAATAGCCGCCATACCAATAGGGTCTGTGGTAAAAGCCATATCCATAGCCGCCGTAATTATAGATGTTGACGGTCACGTCGTCAGCGTTGCTTCCCCAAGGGCCATAGCCTTCCTGATTATAATTTTCCTCTATGATGATGTTGCCATCCTCATCCAATCGCTCATTGGTGCTATAGGCCTCAATATCGGTAAAGATGGCTCCTTCTTCGGGAAGGCTCTCGTAAGCGGTTGCCTTGGCGGCAAAATATTGCTTGTAATAATTTGATTTTTCACTGGTACCTTCCGTCTCGGCGCTTTCGGTTTCTCCCGTTATATGGTCTGAAGCGTAAATGCCATCGTTCTCATTGTACCCCCTATTGTAGGTTCCGCAAGAGGCAAAAAATGCGAGAACCCCTATCAATGCTAAGGGTATAAAAGGCTTTATATTGAGTTTCCGAATAAACATATCTGTGGTAATTTTATTGTTGGACTTCATAAAAATAAGTAGTTTTGCGGACAATAACTAATCCTTTAACATATGGCGCAACATTTGTGCCAAATACTGGGCAATGGCGAAGAATTTGACTACTCGGGAGAAAGATTACTCCAAATGGTACAATGAATTGGTAATCAAGGCAGACCTGGCCGAAAATTCGGGAGTGCGCGGCTGTATGGTAATAAAACCTTACGGATATGCTATTTGGGAGCGCATGCAGGCCGAACTCGATAGAATGTTCAAGGAGACGGGCCACCAAAATGCCTATTTCCCACTTTTCATTCCCAAATCCTACTTTAGCAAGGAGGCTAGCCACGTTGATGGTTTTGCCAAAGAATGCGCCGTAGTTACGCACTATAGACTGAAGAATGCCGATGACGGCCAAGGCATTATTGTAGATCCCGAAGCCAAGCTGGAAGAAGAACTTATCGTGCGGCCCACCTCAGAGACCGTAATTTGGGACACCTATCGAAAATGGATACAGTCCTATCGTGACCTGCCGCTTTTGATAAACCAATGGGCCAATGTGGTGCGTTGGGAGATGCGGACAAGACTTTTCCTGAGAACCGCCGAGTTTTTGTGGCAAGAGGGCCATACGGCCCACGCCACCCATGAAGAGGCCATCGCCGAGGCGGAACAAATGATGGAGGTTTATGCCTCGTTTGCCGAAAACTTTTTAGCAATTCCGGTGGTAAAAGGTACCAAGACGGAAAGTGAGCGCTTTGCCGGTGCCTTGGAAACCTATTGTATAGAAGCATTGATGCAGGACGGAAAGGCCCTGCAGGCAGGAACCTCACATTTTCTCGGGCAGAACTTCGCCAAGGCCTTTGACGTTAAATTTGCGGCAAAGGACGGTTCCCTCGATTATGTTTGGGCAACCTCTTGGGGCGTGTCAACCAGATTGATGGGAGCTCTGGTAATGACCCATAGTGATGACAATGGCCTGGTGCTTCCTCCAAACCTGGCTCCCGACCAGGTGGTCATAGTGCCTATTTACAGAAAAGATGAAGAGTTTGAGGCCGTAGACAAAGTGGCCAAGGGATTGTTGCAAAAGCTGCGTGGCCAGGGCCTTCGCGTGAAATATGACAATAGGGATACGCAAAAACCCGGTTGGAAATTCAATGAGTATGAGCTTAAAGGCGTTCCGGTACGAATAGCCATTGGGCCAAAGGATGTTGAAAAAGGCACTGTTGAAATCGCCCGCCGCGATACCCTGGAGAAAAAATTTGTTGACCAAGACAGCGTGGTAAAAGAGGTTAAGGCATTGATGGACGAGATACAGGCCAATTTGTATAAAAAAGCACTGGCATTCCAAAGGGAAAATACTACCGAGGTAGATAACTATGAGGAATTTAAAAAAGTGCTCGATACCAAGGGTGGTTTTATCCTAGCCCATTGGGACGGCACGGCTGCCACCGAAGAAAAAATAAAAAATGAGACCAAAGCCACCATCCGCTGTATCCCGCTAAAAGGGCAAACAGAGCCCGGAACCTGCATGGTTACTGGAAAACCCTCTGCGGAAAAGGTCTTATTTGCAAGGGCTTACTAATTTTTTTTGAAAAAAGTAATTTAGGATTTGCGGCATTCAAAAATAGTTGTATTTTTGCATCCGCATTTGAAAATAAAAAATGGTCCGTTCGTCTAGGGGTTAGGACGCCAGGTTTTCATCCTGGTAACA
>CAYSLM010000065.1:0-14329 GCA_964431895.1 uncultured Aequorivita sp. | reverse complement strand
CCGAATGTTTTTAATCCAGATGTCACCGACAAAGTCTCCGTTTTGGAAAAGCAGATGAGTATGTTGATTGAATTTTTCATCTTAATGGTCTTGTTCATTTTCAATTAAACTGATTTCTGATGCGCCTGTGTCGTACAAAAATTTGGAAAGCGTTTCCACATCGTGGTTTTCGGCATCAATTTCCATCAAAAATCGATCGTCCGTGGTGCGGGGATCGGGATTTTCAGCCTTCCTAAATGGCCAAAGCTTACTGCGCATGTAAAAGGTGATAACCATAAGGTGTCCCGCAAAGAAAACGGTAAGCTCAAACATAATAGGGATGAAGGTTGGCATATTCTGATAAAAGGTAAAACTGGGTTTTCCCCCAATATTCTGCGGCCAATCCTGTATCATCATATAATTCATCATCCAGCAGGCCACGGCCAGACCCAAAAGGCCATAAAGGAAAGAGGTGATGGCTATCCGGGTAGGCGCCAGCCCCACGGCGTGGTCCAGCCCGTGCACGGGGAAGGGTGTAAACACTTCCGATATATGGTAATTTGCGGCCCGGGTTTCTTTAACGGCCTGCATTAATAGGTCGTCATCGGTATAAATAGCGTGAATCTTTTTTGAAGCCATAATTATTTCTTGTTTTTTAGCATTAGTGCCTGTCCGGCCCAATCGTCGCGTTTGGCCCTTCCTTGGAATTCACTAATAATCTCGTCCAGTAGTTCATATTCGCGGTCGGTCATTCGGCTTACCTGATCAAAGGTAAAGATACCAACCTGATGTAGTTTCTGCTCCATCACCGGTCCCACTCCTGAAATCTTCTTAAGGTCGTCTTGCGTTTGGGTCGCCGGGTCAAAGGTGCCCACGGCATTTAAAAGCCTATCAATCTGGCCGCGGTGGCGCTCAAAGTCCACATCTGGGTTAGGCTCATCTTGATCTTCCTTGTTAAACACCGATTTAAAATGCTTATCCTCCACATTGGCAGCAGGGCCTGCCTCGGCAGGATATTCCTCTACTGTTTGCACGTGGCTCACATCATCGCCGTGCTCGGCGCGCAATCTCTTGAATGCCTCTCCCGAGGTTTTAAGAATAGTTTTGACCTCAGCCTGTGCGATTACGGGGAAAGTACGGGCATACAAAAGGAACAGGACAAAGAAGAAGCCAATGGTGCCCATAAAGGTGCCAATGTCAACAAAGGTAGGTTCAAAAAGCGTCCAAGAAGAAGTCAATCTATCCTTGCTCAAATCAACCACGATAATATCGAATCGCTCAAACCACATCCCGATATTGATGACCAGGGCCACGAAGAAGGTCCACATAATGTTTCGCCTCAATTTTTTCACCCAAAGGGAAAGCGGCACAATAAGGTTACAGGTAATCAAGGCCCAGAATGCCCACCAGTACGGCCCAGTAGCGGCTCCAAAGGAAAGGTAGGTATAGTTTTCATAGGGCAGCCCAGAGTACCAACCGATAAAATACTCGGTGATATAGGCTACGGTCACAATACCACCCGTAAGCAGGATAACCTTGTTCATATATTCAATATGGAGTACGGTAATGTAGGCTTCCAGATTAGATACTTTACGCATAATGATAAGCAGTGTCTGCACCATCGCAAAACCGGAGAAGATAGCCCCGGCCACAAAATAAGGCGGGAAGATGGTACTGTGCCATCCGGGAACTACCGAGGTGGCAAAGTCAAATGATACTATGGTGTGTACCGATAGCACCAGCGGGGTTGCCAAACCTGCCAAGACAAGTGAAACCTCCTCAAAACGCTGCCAGTCCTTTACCCGACCGCTCCATCCAAAACTCAGGATGCCGTATATCTTTTTCTGGAACGGGCTTTTGGTCCTGTCGCGGATCATCGCAAAGTCAGGGAGAAGGCCGGTCCACCAGAACACCAGGGATATGGATAGATAGGTTGAAATCGCAAATACGTCCCAAAGCAAGGGGGAGTTAAAGTTTACCCAAAGGGAACCAAATTGGTTGGGAATGGGCAAAACCCAATAAGCCAACCACGGACGGCCCATGTGGATAATGGGGAAAAGCCCGGCCTGTACAACCGCAAAAATTGTCATGGCCTCTGCCGATCGGTTTACGGCCATCCTCCATTTTTGTCGGAACAGTAAGAGTACGGCAGAAATAAGGGTTCCGGCGTGACCAATACCTACCCACCAAACAAAGTTGGTGATATCCCAAGCCCAGCCTATGGTTTTGTTCAATCCCCAAACCCCGATACCGGTAGAGATGGTGTAAATGATACAGCCCAGACCCCATAGAAATGCGATTAAGGAAATGGTAAAAACAATCCACCAAGATTTATTGGCCTTTCCCAGAACGGGTGCCCCAACATCTACACTGATGTCATGATAGGACTTCTCTCCCAGAACCAGCGGCTCTCTTATAGGTGCTTCGTAGTGTGACGACATATTTAATTCTTAAATAATTGGTTCTTGATTACTATTTTTTATGCTTCGGAGGTGTTTCGCACTATCATATGATAGAAAACATTGGGCTTGGTGCCCACATTTTCGAGCAGATGATACATGCGCTCTCCTTTTTTCAGTTTTAATATTTCGCTATCTTCATCATTGACATCGCCAAAGACCATGGCACCGGTTTCACAGGCGTTGGAACAGGCGGTATGGAATTCGCCATCTTTAACAGGGCGCCCTTCGCGCTTGGCATCGAGTATGGTCTTTTGCGTCATCTGTATGCACAGGGAGCATTTTTCCATAACCCCTCTTGAGCGCACCACCACATCTGGGTTCAGTACCATTCGGCCCAAATCGTTGTTCATGTTATAGTCAAACTCATCGTTCTCGCTATAGAGGAACCAGTTGAAACGGCGGACCTTATAAGGACAGTTGTTGGCGCAGTATCTGGTGCCCACGCAGCGGTTGTAGGCCATGTGGTTTTGGCCCTGGCGGCCATGCGAGGTTGCCGCAACCGGGCAAACGGTTTCACAAGGTGCGTGGTTACAATGCTGGCACATAACCGGCTGAAATGCCACCTGTGGATTGTCATAGGAAGGCGTTTCAATAGATTTGTAACTTTCAAAGGCAGGAAGGTTTTCTAGGTTTTCGATTTCCTCTTTAAAGGTATCGGCCGCGGCATAATATCTATCTACGCGCAACCAGTGCATATCGCGGAATTTACGAACCTCTTCCTTCCCTACTACCGGTATATTGTTTTCGGCGTGGCAGGCAATGACGCAGGCCCCACAACCGGTACAGGCATTGAGGTCAATAGAAAGATTGAAGTGGTGCCCGATAGATTCGTCAAAGGGACTCCAAATATCAGCACGTTTGTCACGTACCGAAACCGGGTTGTGGTCATAGTCGGTAACCGGTACCGGGTTAAAGAATTCCCGATCCCTGGTATTGAAAATTTCAAGGGTAGTGTCTTTTATAATATCATCACTACGGCCAACCATGGTATTTTGAAGCTGCACGCAAGCGAACTCGTGGGTACCACTCGCCTTTTCGATATCCACTTTCTGGATATTTGAAAAGTTTTGGTACAATGGATAGGCGTTTACCCCAGTCTGCATTTCTTCCTGGATGGCAGCGGTCTTCCCGTAACCAAGAGCAAGGCCTACTGAACCTTTGGCTTGGCCAGGTTGAATGATGACCGGCACATTTTCCAAGACTACATTGCCCATTTTTACATTTACGTAGCTTCCGTTAAGGGCACCGTTGGAAACATGGTAATTCTCTAGGTCTAGCGCTTCGGCATCGGCTTTGGAAATGGTGATGTAATTGTCCCAAGAGGCACGGGTAATAGGATCCGGAAACTCCTGTAGCCAAGGGTTGTTGGCCTGTTGGCCGTCACCTAAACCTGTGGAGGTATACAAGGTGAGCTCAAATGCACCCTCTTGCGAAAGTGCGGCCAATGCGCCATTGGAGGTACCACCCTCCATGGTTCCCGAGCCTTCCGACGCCGGTTGGGAGGCTTCCATGGCAACTTCGGCATTGCTCTCCAAAACACCTGCTTCAAGGGCCTTGTTCCAAGAACCGCCTTCGAGAATAGAGCTGTTCCAGTTTTCTTTAATATAATCGTAATATTTTGCGGAGTTGCCTGTATACTGCAACAGGCTGTCCTGGAATTGACGGGTATTGAAGAGCGGACGGATGGTTGGCTGCGTTAGGCTATAGGTACCTTTTTTGATCTGTGCATCGCCCCATGATTCCAAATAGTGTGGGGTTGCAGCAACTAGTTGGGCCAAGGAAGCCGTTTCGTCCAATTTCATGGCGAAAGCCATACTCATCTCCAGTTGCTTGTAAGCTTCGGCAAACTCGGCACTGTTGGGCAGGGAATACACGGGGTTCACACCCACTGTAATGAGTCCTTTTACGCTTCCGGAAATAACGCCGTTTACTACCTTCATCACTTCGGCATCACTGCCTTGTCTTATAAGCAGGGGCTTTTCAGCGTCAAGGGCTTCGCTATTGGCGTTGAAGTTAAGGGCTAGGGTTTGCGATTCCACATCTGGCAAACCGGTTACCAACAAGGCTTTACTGCCAGCCTTTTGAAGCTGTGCCTTAGCTTTCGCCACTGCATCTGCCAGGTGTCCGGGTAGGCCAGATGCACTACCACCGGTCAAGGCCCGAATAACCTGGGCCTGTTGTGAAGGAGTGGCGGGCACGCGTTTATCTGCTTTTCCGCCGGTGAGGGTAAGGTTGGCCTCAAACTGGATATGTCTTGAAATTTTTCCGTCCTTGGGAATTCTTCCCTGGGCATAACCTTTACTGTAGCTTCCTCCTTGCCAATCGCCCAAGAAATCTGCACCTACAGAAACAATCACGTCTGCTTTTGAGAAATCATAATCGGGCAGGGCACGGCTGCCGTATTTGTTTTGGAAAGCGTCCAAAGCCCCGGAACATGAAACGGTATCATATACTACGTGACGAATGTTGGGGTATTTGGCGGTAAATTCAGAAATCAATTTTGAAGTAGATGGACTGGCGAATGTTTGGGTGAGCAGCACAACGTCCTTTCCAGACATTTCGTTCATTTTCTGCGCCACTGCCGTATCAAATTCTGGCCAGCTTACGGCTGCGCCGTTGACCATAGGACCGGTCAATCTGTTTTTATCATATAAGGAAAGAACCGAGGCGTGAACCCGGGCATTGACGCTTCCGCCGTTCTTGGCCAAATCGTTCTTTTGCACTTTAATGGGCCTGCCTTCGCGGGTTTTTACCAAGATGTTGGCAAAGTCAAACCCATCGGCCATGGTAGAGGCGTAATAATTGGCCACCCCGGGGACAATTTCGTCCGGCTGTACCACGTAGGGAATGGATTTGACCACAGGACCGTCACAGGCGGCCAAGGTGGCTGCCGCGGTGGTAAAGCCCACATATTTTAGGAAATCACGACGTGTGGTCGAGGAAGACTCGAGGGTTTCCTTGTCGCCAAGAAACTCATCGGTAGGGATCTCGGTAACGAATTCCTTTTCGCGCAGCGCCTTCACAATAGCGCTGTCTTCGTTCAGCTCTTCAACACTTTTCCAGTATTTCTTGTTTGATGCCATATTTAATATATGTAATAATCCTTTTTAATTAATTAATAGTGACATTTGCCACATTCCAAACCTCCCATTTCTGCAATGGTCAGTTTCTCTACGCCATATTTCTTGGAAAGTTCTTCGTGTATCTTGGCGTAGTAATCATTGGTTTCCAAGTTTACGTTGGTCTCCCTATGGCAATTGATACACCAGCCCATAGTGAGGGGGGCGTGCTGCTCTACCACCTCCATATTCTGGATCTCGCCGTGACAGGTCTGGCAGGCAATGCCAGCAACGGTAACGTGTTGCGAGTGATTGAAATACACAAAATCGGGCAAGTTATGGATACGTTCCCATTTAACGGGCTCGGTTTTTCCGGTGTATCGCTGCTCGTCCACATCCCAACCTACGGCCTTGTACAATTTGGCGATCTCGCCGTCATAGAATTCCTTTGAATATTCCTCGGTGGCTGTTTCCGGTGCCACTTCCGAAATATTTTTGTGGCAGTTCATACATACGTTCAGCGAAGGAATGCCAGAGGTCTTGCTCTTTCTGGCCGAACTGTGGCAGAAATTACAATCTATACCGTTATCGCCAGCGTGTATTCTATGCGAATAGTGGATGGGCTGGACCGGTTGGTAGCCTTGATCAACCCCTATTTGCATCATATATCCATAAGCAAAATACCCGGCAGCCAGAATAAAAACAATGGAGCAAACCAGGACCAGAAATTGGTTCTGAACGAAGGCTTTCCACAGCGGGGTGCGCTTTTCCTTCTTTGGAGCCTCGATCTCTACGCCATTTGCCCGGGCAATCCGCTTTAAGGTATTTGTGACCAAGTACAAGGTAATGACCAACAGAAGGAAAATGAGGGCAAGGGCACCCAGGACCAAACTATTGGAAACCCCACCCCCATCGGAGGAAGAGGCCGTAGTGGCCGCAGTTTCAGGAGTGACCTCGCCAGCGGGCTGTGCTTTGGGCTGGCTGGTGTAGGCCAGAATATTGTCTATATCGGTTTCCGAAAGTGCTGGAAACGGAGTCATGATCGCCTTATTGTTTTCCTCAAAAAGCTTTACCGCCGTGGGATCGCCAGAAGCGATAAGAGCCTGACTATTGTGTATCCACTTGTACAGCCACTCGCGGTCAAATTTATCGGCCACGCCTCTCAGGGCAGGGCCTACCGCTTTTTTGTCAAGTTTGTGGCAGGCGGCACAATTGGCCTTGAATAAAGCTTCGCCAGCGGCAACATCGCCACCCGCATCCTGTGGGGACGACGGGGGAGGTGCGGCATTTTCGGCGGCCGTTGCTTTTTCGGCCGGTGGCGGTTCCTGGGAATATATGACACTTGAAAATGCTAGTGAGAGCACTAACAGAAGAGACGGCAATTTTGAGCGTAGATGTATAAAATTCACCTTTTTCATACTAATGGTTAAATTATAGTCGATCGTTTGGAACAGAATTAGTTACGAATAACAGGGCTTTCAGTGCCCTTCCTGCTCCCCAAATAAAGGAGCAAAAGTACATTATAAAGTCGATTTTGGAAATGCAAACAAAGTGTTAACTCATAATTTATATTTGTTCTAAATAATATTTTGGCACTTCCGAAAGTTATTAAGTTTTACATTTGCACAAAGAAGGTTTATATGAAAATTACCACCCAATACAGATTGATTTCGGCAGCATTTCTCCTGTTGATGTTTTCGCTGAAGGTTCAGGCACAAACTGCCACCCTCACGGTAAACCAAAATCCAAAAATCCCGCAATTGCTCGAGTTGAAGAAAACCCTTGAAAAGGAAAACAAACTGTCTGACGGCTATACCATTCAGCTTTATTACGGCGAGCTTGGGCAGGCCAACCAGATACTTCGCAAATACCGTAGCAATTTTGCCAATTGGCCCGCTTCCATCGAGTACGAAACCCCGAACTATAAAGTTTGGGCAGGCAATTTCTCCACGAGAATTGAGGCAGAAAGGGCCCTGCTGCGTATCCAGAAGGATTTTACGGCAGCATTTATCCTGAAGCCGGAACGAAGAAAATAACACAAAAAAAAGCTGTCTTCCTTTTGAAAACAGCTTTTTTTTCCTTCAATATAATTTTTGCGGAACTACAGTTTCTTCTTCACCGCAACTTCCTGGAAGGCTTCGATTATATCACCCTCTTTTAAATCGTTGTAGTTTTTGATCTGCATTCCACAGTCATAGCCTTTGGCCACTTCCTTCACGTCATCCTTAAATCGTTTCAACGACGCAAGTTCACCGGTATAGATGACCACGCCATCGCGGATGAGCCTGATGCCCGAGTTTCTAAATATCTTACCACTGGTCACCATACATCCGGCAATGGTACCCACTTTTGAAATCTTGAAGGTTTCGCGAACTTCTGCCGTTCCGGTAACTTCCTCCTTCATTTCTGGGGAAAGCATGCCTTCCATGGCATCCTTAACGTCATTGATGGCGTCGTAGATGATGGAATAGGTACGGATATCTATTTCTTCCTTATCGGCTATTTGGCGCGCGTTACCCATAGGACGTACGTTGAAGCCAATGATAATGGCATCGGAGGCGGAAGCCAATAGCACGTCGCTTTCGGTAATTGGCCCCACGGCCTTATGTATGATATTTATCTGGATTTCATCGGTAGAGAGTTTCTGGAAGGAATCGGTCAGGGCTTCTACTGATCCGTCCACATCACCTTTGAGTATAATATTGAGCTCCTTGAAATCGCCCAGGGCAATTCGTCTTCCAATCTCGTCAAGCGTAATGTGGCGCTGGGTCCTTACCGATTGCTCCCGTTGCAGTTGGGTACGTTTGGTAGCGATGTTTTTTGCCTCGCGTTCATCTTCAAACACATTAAACTTATCGCCGGCCTGTGGGGCGCCATCGAGACCCAGCACCGAAACGGGGGTTGAGGGGCCAGCCTCCTTGATACTGTTGCCGCGCTCGTCCTGCATTGCTTTTATCTTGCCGCTGTGCTGGCCAGCAAGCACATAATCGCCCAACTTGAGCGTTCCGCCCTGCACCAGTACGGTAGAGACATACCCGCGACCTTTGTCGAGATAGGCTTCCACCACGGTTCCATTGGCCATTCTGTCTGGGTTTGCTTTTAGCTCGAGCAATTCTGCCTCGAGCAATACTTTTTCTAAAAGTTCCTTTACACCCGTTCCGGTCTTGGCCGAGATATCCTGCGACTGTATTTTTCCTCCCCAATCCTCAACCAAAAGGTTCATATTGGCAAGGCCTTCTTTGATCTTGTCGGGATTGGCGGTGGGCTTATCAATTTTGTTTATTGCAAAAACAATGGGCACCCCTGCCGCCTGGGCGTGGCTTATGGCTTCCTTGGTCTGGGGCATAATATCGTCGTCTGCCGCCACTACGATGATGGCAAGGTCTGTAACCTGTGCCCCACGGGCACGCATGGCGGTAAAGGCCTCGTGTCCCGGGGTATCGAGGAAGGTAATTTTTTGTCCGTTATCCAGTTCTACGCCATAGGCGCCGATGTGCTGGGTAATACCACCAGACTCGCCGGCAATAACATTTTCCTTCCGGATGTTGTCCAGGAGGGAGGTTTTCCCGTGGTCAACGTGCCCCATAACGGTAACAATGGGGGCGCGCGACTCAAGATCTTCCGGAGCGTCTTCCTCCCGTTCAATGGATTCCTCAATATCGGCAGTCACAAACTCTACCTCATAGCCAAATTCCTCTGCCACTATACTCAGGGTCTCGGCGTCAAGGCGCTGGTTCATGGTGACCATCATTCCCAAGCTCATACAGGCCGAGATAATCTTGGTGACCGGCACGTCCATCATGGTGGCCATTTCACTTGCAGTAACAAATTCGGTCACTTTGAGCAGTTTGCTGGCCGCTTCCTGTTGTGCCAGTTCGTGTTCTGATTTTTGGCGGTGGGTATCCCGCTTTTCGCGTCTATATTTGGCACCCCTGCCTTTGGAAGACTTGCCTTGGAGCTTCTCCAAGGTTTCCCGCACTTGTTTTTGCACTTCTTCTTCACTGGGCTCCTCCTTGGGCACGCTGCCTCTGCCTTTACGGCCACCGCCGCGGGTGTCCCTAAAGTTTTTTCCGCCATTTTTGGCGGTTTCCTTGCTTATGCGGCGACGTTTGCCTTTTTTGTCACGCTTGCCATCAGTTTTGGAATCCTTTTTCTTTTCTGGTTTTTTAAATTGGGTAAGGTCGATTTTCTGTCCCGTGAAATTGGGGCCCTCCAATTTTCGGTATTGGGTTGCCACCGTATCAGACTCTTTGGTTTCCGTTTCCTTTTCTTCCTTGGCAGCAGTTTTTTCCTTTGGTTGGGCGACGGGTTCTTTCTTATCTTCTTGGGCCTTGGGTTCTGAAACAGGTTGGGGCTTTTCCGGGGCGGCCTTTGGGGCTTCCTCTTTTTCGGGTTCTGGCTTGGCGGCAGCTTTTTCGCCCTTGGGCGCATCGAGGTCAATCTTGCCCACTTGTTTGGGGCCTTCAAGTTTGGTCTCGGCCTTTATTACGCGGGAGGCCTCTTCCTTTCGCTGCTTTTCTTCCAGTTCGCGCTCGCGCTCAAGCCGTAGCTCCTCCTTTTCCTTGCGTTTTTCTTCCCCTACCTCCTTTGATTCGATTTTCTTGCTCTTGTCAGTCTCAAATTCTTCAAAAAGGACTTCGTATTCCTCGCCCGTGATTTTGGTATTCGGATTTGATTCCACATCGAACCCCTTGGAACCCAAAAATTCCACGGCCCGATCCAACGAGATGTTGAATTCGCGTAATACCTGACTTAGTCTTTTTTTCTTTACCTCAGCCATAAATGCTTTTTCCTGTTTTGTCTTTTTAAAAAATTTGTATAAAAGTAGTCAAAGTTTCAACTACTCTTCAAATTCTTCCTTTAATATATTAATAACGTCGAGGATTGTTTCCTCCTCGAGGTCGGTTCGCTTTACCAGATCGTCAATATCGTGCTCCAGTACGCTCTTGGCGGTATCGAGGCCGATTTTGTGGAACTCCTCGATGATCCAGCCCTCGATTTCGTCGGAAAACTCGCTCAACTCCACGTCTTCCTCGGCCCCTTCGCGCAGTACGTCTATCTCATAGCCGGTCAACTGTCCGGCCAACCTGATATTGTGCCCACCACGGCCAATGGCCTTGCTCACCTCTTCGGGGCGCAGTATAACCTCGGCCCGCTTGTTTTCCTCATCAAGCTTGATAGAGGTGACCTTGGCGGGGCTCAGGGCCCGGGTGATAAAGAGGTTTATGTTGTTTGTATAGTTTATCACATCTATGTTCTCATTGCCCAGCTCACGCACGATGCCGTGGATGCGGGAACCTTTCATTCCCACGCAGGCACCTACGGGGTCAATGCGGTCGTCATACGAATCAACGGCTACTTTTGCCTTTTCACCTGGAATGCGCACAACTTTCTTTACGGTAATAAGCCCGTCAAAAACCTCGGGGATTTCCTGTTCGAATAGTTTTTCGAGAAAAATCGGGTTGGCCCGGCTCATGATGATGGTAGGCTTGCTGCCCTTGAGGTCAACGCTTTCTATGATCCCGCGCACGTTGTCTCCCTTTCGGAAGAAATCTGAAGGGATCTGTTTTTCCTTTGGAAGGATAATCTCATTCCCCTCATCATCCAGCAAGATCACGGCTCTGTGGCGTATGTGGTGCACCTCGGCGGTATATATTTCGCCCTCAAGGTCCTTAAACTGTTTGTAGATAATGGTATTGTCGTGCTCGTGGATCTTTGAGATCAGGTTTTGGCGCAGGGCCAGGATGGAACGGCGGCCCAGGTCGATCAATTTTACCTCTTCCGAAACGTCTTCGCCTATCTCAAAGTCGGGCTCTATTTTCTGCGCTTCGGAAAGGGAAATTTCCTCATTGGGATCTTCTACCTCACCATCGGCCACCACCACGCGGTTTCTCCATATTTCGAGATCGCCTTTGTCGGGGTTTACGATGATATCAAAATTGTCATCGCTGCCATATTTTTTCTTCAGTGCATTTCTAAAGACTTCCTCCAGTATCGCCATAAGGGTTACCCTGTCTATTTGCTTGTCGTCCTTAAATTCCGAAAAAGATTCGATCAGTGCTAAATTTTCCATATCAATTCGGGTTAAAATGTTATTTTCACTTTTGCTTCCATAATGTCATTGTAGGGCACGGTGGCCTCTTTTTGTACGGTAACCTTGCCCTTGCCCACCGGTTTGGGCTCACGGGCAGACCATTGCAGGGTACAGGCATTGTCATTGGCGGCAGTAAGCTCGCCTTCTATCTTCTGCCCGTCGTTGGTTTTTATTTTCAGTTTGCGGCCTATGTTCTTTTTATATTGTCTGGGCAGGATAAGGGGCTCTGAGACCCCGGCAGACATCACCTCGAGCGAAAAATCATTTTCCTCGCGGTCCAGTCCTTGCTCTATGGCCCGGCTTATGGCGACGCAGTCATCAACGGTGACACCATTATCACCATCAAGGACTACCCTTATCTGGTTGGTTGCCGAAATGTTCAGGTCTATCAAAAACAGGGAGCGGTTGTCTTCCAGTGCACGTTCCAAGAGCTGTGCTACTTTTTCTCGCATTAAATTCAAGCTATAAAAAGAGGGGACTTTTAGTCCCCTCAGATCGTTTCCGTATCAAATTCGGTGCAAATATACTATATTTTTTAAAATTATAAAAATCAATGGCAAAGGATTTATTTTCGTAATTTAAGGGTTTAAAACATAGCTACAGCCAAAACCATCAAACCCGCCAATATGAAACGTATCCTCGTACCTACCGATTTCTCGCCCCAGGCCGAAAACGCCCTAAAGGTAGCCATCCAGATTGCCCAGAAGCACCGCAGCGAGATTTTCTTGATCCACTCCCTGGAGATGCCCCTGCACCTAGCCTCCTCTGCCGAATCGGGGAGCCTCCCGGAGTCGCTCTTTTTTATAAAACTGGCCGAAAAACGCTTTCGCGAACTCAGGGACAAGCCATACCTGGAAGACATTACTATCCATGAAACCATCGGGCACAACGAGATTTATGAGGATATTGAGGAGGCCTGCCAAAAAAGCGATATTGACCTTATCGTTATGGGAAGCACCGGCGCAAGCGGGTTTAAGGAAATGTTTGTGGGCAGCAATACCGAAAAGGTGGTAAGGACCTCCAAAACACCAGTATTGGTAATAAAGAACGAGCATCCGGAGTTTAAGGTGAACGATTTTGTATTTGCAACCGATTTTTCGGAGGAAGGCCGTGGCGTCCTGGATAAGGCACAGAAATTTGCCAAAAAGATCGGTGCCAAATTGCACCTGCTTTTTGTAAACACCCCGGCCAATTTCAAGACTTCATCACAGGCATATGGCATCATGGAAAGCTTTGTGCGCGGGATGGGCCTGGAAAACTATAGCCTGAACATTTACAACGATGCTTCAGTAGAAAAGGGCATCCTTAACTTTACCGCCCATATCAACGCCCAGCTTATCGGGATGGGCACCCACGGCCGTAAGGGTATCTCGCATTTCTTTAACGGCAGCATAAGTGAAGATATGGTAAACCACGCCAATATGCCGGTGATAACCTTTAAGATTTAAATGAAGTATTTTCTATTGGCCGTATTATTTATTGCGTTGAGCTGCAGAAAACCGCCAACAGCAAAGCCACCAGCAAGAGGGCCAATCGTTGATAAAAGCCAGGCTCTGGAAGCTGAAAAACCCACTTTGCCCAAAGGAGCCATCCGTGCGAACTTTGATGGCAGTGGGGACTCGCTATATGTTTTTGTGAAGGAAGTTGACAGTGCTTCGCAAACTACCCTGCTGGGGTTTGAAGGAGAAGCATTTCCAGAGTTGTCCATTCCCGAAAGCCACGGGGCACAACTACAGCTTTTGAAACTAAAAAAGTTCCCAAATGACCTCTTGGTAGTCCAGGCAAAGGGCAGTGACACCAATTTTAATGATTATTACCTTTTTGTATGGCAGGATAGCCTGTGGAAACAGCCCGTAAACCGGTTTTATATCCATAAGGCCAATATGAACGACAGCCTGCGGCCCATTATGGACGACCCGTCGGACAGTACCAAGGTGCTTCGCTATTACTCAGTTTTTGACATAGACCCCAACAGCGAAAAAAAATATAGCTGGAGGCTTATGCGGGAAAGTGTGCCCCTGGAAGAATGATTTTTTTCAGCTGAGCAATTTTGATAAAGCCATCCCCGTGGGTTACGGCTAGGATAACAGTAGTGGGATTGATCACTCACCGTTTGGTATAAGCGGAAAGACCTAGGACCTAAGACTTAGGACAATAAGACCTAGGACATAAGACAAAAGAGGCCGGAAAGCCGCCAATCGTCAAGGCTGTATTTAAAAAGATTTTGATCGCCACTACCCACAGCCCATCATGGCTGCCTCATACTGCTTATCTGCCCCTTAAGCTCTTCCATAGAGCGCTGTAATTGCCTCAGCAAACTGCTCTCTGAGGGGTCATCAAGGCCAAAGCTCAGCTTGCTGTTGACCAGCCACAGCTCCTGGAGGTCCTTCACTTTTACCTCAATGGGCAAATACTCCTCGTTCAGGGAAATAAGCCGTATCCGCTGCGGGTCGTTGGGAATTTTCTGCAATTTTTTCACCAGGACCGAATCTTGTAAGACAACGATATAGATTTTACCATTGGTCGCCTCGGCCAGGCTGGGTACGGCCCGGCCAAGCACCCAGTCATTGGGCCTGATATTGGGCAGCATGCTATCGCCCTCCACCTGAAAGCCACGGTAGGAAGCGTTTCTATATTCCGGAAGGGGAATATGGAAGGCCGGAAGGCCACGGTACCAGCCCAGATCGTGAATGTTGCTGGGGTAGCCAGCGGCCGCCTTTTGGTTCACCAGCAGG
>CAYSLM010000064.1:12533-14412 GCA_964431895.1 uncultured Aequorivita sp. | reverse complement strand
GAAATTTACCAATAGACCCGTTTATAGAATTGACCTTTCCACTGTGGTTTCAAAATATATAGGCGAGACCGAAAAAAACCTTTCCAATCTATTTAACAAAGCGGCGCACAAGGACTGGATTTTATTTTTTGACGAGGCCGATGCCATCTTCGGAAAGAGAACGCAGGTTCGCGATGCCCACGACAAATATGCCAATCAGGAAGTTTCTTACCTGTTGCAGCGTATTGAAATGCATCCGGGATTGATCATCTTGGCTTCCAATTTTAGGGATAATATTGATGAAGCTTTTACGCGAAGGTTCCAGGCCATTGTTTCCTTTGAAATGCCCGGCCCCAGCGAACGCGCCATCATTTGGCAAACCAATGTTCCCGAAAAATTAAAAATTGCCAAGGAAATTGACTGGGACGAAATTTCAAAAAAATACGAACTTACGGGCTCCAATATTTTGAATATCATACACTATTGTTGCCTGCAGGTTTTAGACGAAAAGTCTGAAACACTCACACTGAAGATTTTACAAAAGGGAATCAAACGTGAGTTTATAAAGGAAAATCGTACGCACTAGGCTACTTTCGGTGCAAGGTGTTTAGCGCATAAATGACGAAACTTCCCAACCAGTGGCCGCCTTCGTAACTGTCGCCCACCAAATTTGGGTACGAATAGGCCAGGTGCTCATTGGCAAGATTTTTCAAATGCCGGTATTGTGGATATTCGTTGGCCAAGCCATAAAAAACCCACGCCCTGCTGAAGTTTAGGCCGTCAAGATGCACCAGCTTGCCATCGGTTCGGTCGCTCACCTCGCCTACTTTTAAGTGGTAATCTTCATTGGCAAGTTCGGGCAGGAAATTATCAAGCCATTCCAAAAATTCTTCCTCGGGCAGCACACGCCTCATAATATCCACTTCTTCCAGACAAGGCGAAAGGAAATCGAAGCCGCTGGGTTCCCAATCAATAGGACAGTTTTTATCATATAAATAAAAATCGCGGGCGCGCTTTTCGATCAAAGCCTCCAGTTCGGTATCGCCCGTGGTTTTTGCAAAATCATAGGCAAAGGTCAACCCAAATGCTGTATTGGCGTGCTCGCCCACCCGGATGGGATAGTTGAGTTTGGGCAGAAAATCCTTGTATCGCAGTACGATCAAATCGGTCAACGGACGAAGGTTTTCTTCCAATTGCCTGGCCAGTGGGTCGTCCCAATTGTGGAGCTCTTCGGAAAGCTTTAGAAGCCAGGCCCAGCCGTAGGTCCTTTCAAAGGTTTTGTTGATGGGTCTGTCAAAATAAGCTGCTTCAACGGCTACATTTTCTGGGGTGATTTTTTCCTCTAAAATATTCCGGACTTCTTCAGCCCTATCCATTTCAGGAAATTGTTTTAACAGGCTCACCATAGACCAATATCCGTGCACGGCACTGTGCCAGTCAAAACAGCCGTAGAAGATAGGATGCACGGCAATTGGCTCAACCAAATCTGCCTTGCTTTTTAAGGTGTTTCCGGGTTTATAAGGATATTCGGTGCCCACGCAGTGCAGCGGAAGCTCGATCAATTTATTGGCTTCGGCCAAGGTGAATTTAGGCTCCGGATAGGTTTTGATTACAGTTTCTTCCTTAGTCAAAGCTGTTTCTGGCGCCCCGTTTTTTTTGCCTTCACAGCCAAAAAACAGGACGATTGGAAGTACCAAGAAAATAGATTTATACCTCATTTGTGTGTTAAAATAAAAAACCACGAATACACGACCCATCTAAAAAACGTTCGTGTATTCGTGGCCGGACGGGACAATTAATTTTTATAATTTCACATCCTCCAGTTCTACTTCCTCGCCATTTTTATCGAGAAGTTTCACTTCGTCAAAGCCCATATCCTTAAACTGTTCAAATTGGGTAG
>CAYSLM010000064.1:0-12523 GCA_964431895.1 uncultured Aequorivita sp. | reverse complement strand
TGGGTAGCGGCATCGCCCACTACAAGATAGGCCATTTTGGAGGCATCAAGATATTTATTGGCCAATGCCTTGTGCTGCTCGAGGATCATATTGCGAACGGTTTCTTCTTCCTTTTCAATATAGTCTGCGGGTAGGTTGTACGCGTTCATTTCCTGCAACATTCCCAAGAGGGAACCCTGTGTCTCAAAACGGCGGGCGTTTGATTTAATGAGCGCATTCTTCGTAAATTCGAGGTCTTCGGGCGAAATGCCTTCTTTGTATTTCGAAATTTCATCTCTGAAAATTTGAACCGATTCGCCAGTGGTGTTGGTCCTTACGCTTGAAGAAGCCGTAAAGGTGCCGGGGATTTTGGTGCCACTGAAGTTGGTACGTGCTCCATACGTGTAACCTTTCTCTTCCCGGAGGATTAGGTTTACATTTCCGGAGAAAGAGCCGCCCAATTTGTAGTTCATCACTTCCGCCGGATAGAAATCGGCATCGGTGCGGGGCAGGGCTATGTAGCCGATGTTGATGACCGATTGTTTGGCGTTGGGCATATCTACAAAATAAAGCGAAGCCTTGTCCCGCGTATTGGCAACGGGGTATTCCGGAATGGTAACTTCCTTGGCCGCCCAACGGGTTTCCAAATCGTTTAATTCCTTTAAAACCGCGTCCTTGTCAATTTTCCCAACCACTTGGAAAGTGCTAATGGAGGGTGAGAAATTCTTGTTGTAGAATTCCTTTAAATCTTCCATAGTTATGGCTTCCACAGAAGCTACCGTACCTACGGCCGGGTGGCTGAAAATATGGTCGTCGCCATATAGGATTTTGTTATAAACGCGATTGGCAACCACATTGGGGTTGGCATCTGATCGTTCAATCTGGTTGATGGTCTTGGTTTTTATTCGGCCCAGTTCCTCCTCGTCCCATCGGGGTTCCAAAAGGATTTCGGTAACCAGATCCATAGTCTTGTCAAAGTTGCGCGTTAAAGTATTTCCGCGGATGACGATGGAGGTATTTGTGGTGTACATATTGATGTTGGCACCCAAGAGGTCGATGGCTTCCTCCAGTTCTTCCGGGGTTTTGTTGGCCGTACCTTCCATCATAATATCGCTCATAAGGTTGGCCACGCCATTGTTTTGCATATCGTCCATCAAATGGCCTCCCTCTATTACCAAGCTAAAATTAACTGTGGGGATCTCGTTTTGTTCAATGCCCGTTACCTTCATTCCATTCCCAAGGTCTGCCGACCACATTTCGGGCACGTTCAGGGCGGGCGCCTCACCTTGCACCGGGGGCGTTGAACGGTCAAAGCTGGAAGGTGTCTTTACTATTTCGGTTGTGGAGTCTTCCACGGTTTTGGTGACGTTTTCCTTGATTTCCTCTTCAACAACATTTGCCTTTTCTGAATTTTCGGCAATCAAATCCAGTTGCCCCTTAGGTACAAAACTGGTCATCACATAGGGTTTGTCTTTTATGTAGGTGTTGTAAACCCGCATAACATCTTCCTTGGTAACTTTTTTGATGTTTTCAATATCTTCGGTGATAAACCCGGGGTCGCCCGCAAAGACGTTGTACCGGGCCAGTTGGAAGGATTTTCCCAAAACACTGCTGATGCCGTTGTAAAATTGGGTTTCAAGTCCGGCTTTGATTCTCTCAATATCGCGGTCAGTTACCCCTTCTTTTTCAAAAAGCGCAAAGGCTTCATTAATTCCGCTTTCAACCGCATCAAGGTCAACGCCATTGTTTGCGGTGATCTTTATTTGGAAATCTCCCGCCAGTTCACTGGAGCTGTTATAGGCCGTGGTTTGTGAGGTCAAGTCTTTCTCTTTGACCAAAACCCTGTACAAAGGCGCTTTTTTTCCTCTGGAAAGTATCTCGCCCAAAAAGTCGAGGGCATAGGCATCTGGTGTGTATTGCTGCACGGTGGGCCAGACCATATTGAGTTGCGGCGCCGTGGCAAAATTATCTTCATGGTACAACCTTTTGGTTTCCGAAAGGGTTACGGGCTGCGGCTCAAGCGGTTCCACTTCTTGGCGACGCTTTATTTCGCCGAAATATTTTTCAATCATGGCCTTGGCCTCTTCCTTATCAAAATCGCCCGCCAATACCAAGGTTGCGTTATTGGGGCCATAAAAACGGTCGTAAAATTCACGAACGTCTTCTACGGTTGCATTTTGCAGGTCCTCCAACTCGCCAATTACCTGCCAATTGTAAGGATGGCCATCGGGATACAGGTTTTTGTCAATCACATAGCTGGTATGGCCGTAGGGGTTGTTGTCCACCCGTTGGCGCTTTTCGTTTTGAACTACTTCCTGTTGGTTGTAAAACGCCGATTCGGTTACGGTGTTAATTAAGAAACCCATTCGGTCGCTCTCCAGCCACATTACGGTCTCCATGGCGTTTTTCGGAACCACTTCATAATAAATGGTTCCGTCTTTCCACGTCCCGCCGTTCAGCGTACCTCCGGCATCTTGTATGGTTTTGAAGAATTGGTCCTGCGGCACATTTTCAGATTCCTGAAAAAGCATATGCTCAAACAAATGTGCAAAGCCTGTACGCCCCGTTTTTTCGCGGTTGGAACCTACACCGTACTGAATGGCGAGCGAAACTATAGGGTCGCTTTTATCTTGATGCAGCACCACATCAAGGCCGTTTGCAAGTTCGTATTTTTCAAAGGGAACCGTAAGTTTGGCACTTTCTTCGGCTGCTGTTTCTTGTTTTGATTTGCAGGAAAAAGCAATCAAGGTCGTCACAGCCATTATTGCAACGCTAACTTTAAGGGAAATTTTTAACATAAGAAATTAATTTTTTGAAGGTTTTAAAGATACTATGAGAACTGGGTTTAACTCTTAAAAATAAGTTAAAACAACCCTCACCCAAACCACCCCTCCCTATCCAAACTTCTATATTGAATGGCTTCGGAAATATGGTTGCCGGTTATGGCTTCGGAGGCTTCCAGATCGGCAATGGTGCGGGCCACTTTTAAAATTCTGTCATAAGCCCGGGCGGAAAGGTTTAGCCGTTCCATCGCGGTTTTTAAGAGTTGAAGCGAAGCATCGTCCAGCTTGCAAAATTGTCGGATCTGCTTTACGCCCATTTGTGCGTTGTAATGTATGTTTTCCAATTCCGAAAAGCGCTCGGCCTGAATTTTTCTGGCCTTGGTAACCCTTTGGCGAATAACGAGGCTGGACTCGCCGCGGCGTTCATCGCTTAATTTTTCAAAAGGTACTGGCGTTACTTCAATATGAATATCAATCCTGTCCAATAAAGGTCCGGAAATTTTACTCAGATACCGCTGCATTTCGGCTGGTGAGGACATTACGGGCGCATCGGGATCGTTAAAATAACCGCCGGGACTGGGGTTCATACTGGCCACGAGCATGAAACTGGACGGGTAGGTAACGGTAAATTTTGCACGCGAAATGGTTACGTCGCGATCTTCCAGCGGCTGCCGCATCACTTCGAGAACGCCACGTTTGAATTCAGGCAATTCATCCAAAAACAAGACACCATTGTGCGCCAGACTAATCTCGCCCGGCTGTGGATATTGGCCCCCGCCCACCAAAGCGACATCGCTGATGGTATGGTGCGGGCTGCGGAACGGACGCGAGGTCATAATGCCACCTTTTTCCATGGTGCGCCCGGCAACGCTGTGTATTTTTGTGGTTTCCAAACTTTCCTGAAGGGTCATGGGCGGCAAAATGCTCGGCAAGCGCTTGGCAAGCATCGTTTTTCCGGAACCCGGAGGACCAATCAAAATGATGTTGTGGCCTCCTGCGGCGGCAATTTCCATACAGCGTTTAATGGATTCCTGGCCTTTTACATCGGCAAAATCGTGTTCGGGATGCTCCAGGTGTTCGTAGAATTCGGCAACCATATCAACCTCAGTTTTTTTAAGCGGTCTCTTTTCGTTAAAAAAATCGATTACCTGCTTAATGTTTTCTACCCCGTAAACATCAATTCCCTCAACAATGGCGGCTTCTTTCGCATTCTGTTTCGGAAGGATAAACCCTTTAAACCCTTCTTCCTTGGCTTTTAAAGCAATGGGCAACGCACCACGAATGGGCTGCAGATTTCCATCTAAAGAAAGTTCACCCATAATGATAAAATTTGAAAGCAGAAAGCCAGCCTTAATCTGTTCCGTAGCAACAAGGATGCCCATAGCAAGGGTAAGGTCATAGGCCGAGCCTTCCTTCCGAAGATCGGCGGGCGACATATTGAGGATCAACTTTTTTCCGGGAATTTTATAACCGTTGTTTTGCAAGGCCGCGGCAATGCGGAAATTGCTCTCGCGGATGGCATTGTCCGGCAGGCCCACCAAATGGTACCCAATGCCGCTATCTACATTTACCTCTACGGTAATTGTGGTGGCCTCCACGCCAAAGACGGCGCTTCCATAAACTTTTGTAAGCATATTTTAGTAAGTATAAACGGGGAGTTTACGATTGAAAGATACTAAAAATGTTTATAGTTTGGCTTATGTTGTTTGCAGTTTACTTTGAATTTTTTAAAACCTGGGCCAACAGTTTTTCGGTAGATGTATTTTTTACCAGAGATGGGTTGTTTTCCTTGATGGCCCGTAACGTTTGCTTTGCCACGGTTTTTCCCAACTCAACGCCCCATTGGTCGTAGCTGAAGATATTCCATATAACGCCCTGTACGAAAATTTTATGTTCGTAAAGAGCAATTAACGCGCCTAGGTTTTCGGGCGACAATTTCTTGATCAAAATGGTATTTGCGGGTTTGTTGCCTTCAAAATATTTAAAGGAATTGTCCACTGTTTTATGGTGCGTGCCTTCCCACAGGGCTTCGGTCTGCGCCAAAAAATTGGCCATCAAAATATGGTGGTTCTCCTCGTTGCCGTGCAGGGGTTGGGAAAACCCGATAAAATCGGTCGGGATCAATTTGGTACCCTGGTGCAACAACTGAAAGAAAGCGTGCTGCGCGTTGGTGCCCACATTGCCCCAAACAATGGTTCCGGTTTGGTAATTTATCCTTTCCCCGTTGCGGTCCACGCTTTTGCCGTTGCTTTCCATCGCAGCCTGTTGCAGGTAGGGCACCAATTTGTGCAGGTATTGCGAATAGGCAACAACAGCCTCACTTTCCGCTTTAAAAAAATTGTTGTACCAAATTGACAATAAAGCGAGAAGTACGGGAATGTTTTTTTGGAAAACTTCATTTTTGAAATGCTGGTCCATCGCAAAAGCACCCCTTAGCAAGGCTTCAAAATTCTTAAATCCAATGGCGCAGCAAATGGAAAGGCCCACCGCGCTCCATAACGAAAACCGGCCGCCCACCCATTCCTGCATTGGGAAAATATTTTCTTCGGAAATGCCAAAATCCTTTGTTTCCGCAACGTTTGCCGAAACGGCAACAAAATGTTGCTGGATATCCTTTTCGGAAGCCTGCCGCAAAAACCAATTTCTCGCCACGGAAGCATTCGCAAGGGTTTCCTGGGTGGTAAAACTTTTGGAAACAATAATAAACAGCGTAGTTTCAGGGTTTAAGCGCTTGAGTTTTTCCGCTACGTCGTCGCCATCAATATTGGCGATAAAATGGACATTCAAAGGGTTGGTGTAAAACCGAAGTGCCTCGGTAACCATCTCTGGCCCAAGGTGGCTGCCGCCAATCCCGATATTTACCACATCGGTGATTTCCTTTCCGGAAAAGCCTGTATGCGCTCCTTCAATTATTTTTTCTGAAAATTCCCGCATCTTTTGAAGCGTATCTTTCACTTCCGGCTTCATATTATCAAAATCGCGCAGGGCAGTGTGCAGTACGGCGCGGTCTTCGGTTTCGTTTATCCTTTCCCCGGAAAACTGTTGCTCCATCGCTTCCCTTAGCTTTACTTCTTCCGCGAGTTTTAGTAGCAGCGAAAGGGTTTCATCGGTAATCCTGTTTCTTGAAAAATCCACATAAAAATCGCGCCATTCCAGTTTAAACCGCTCGGCCCGTGCGGCATCTATTGAAAAAACATCCTGCATTTGCACATTTTTCAATTCATTGAAATGTTTTTCAAGCGCTTGCCAGGCTTCGGTTTTTGTTGGATTTATTGCGGGTAAGGACATTCTAATTATTTATTGTTTATTGTTGATAGATTTTTTTATTTGATGGAAAGTTGCCTCCTATAATATTCAATAAGTCCATCAACGGGCCGTTGCACGATATTGCCGAGCTTGAGTTGATGCTCGGCAAAACAATCTTCAATTATCTTTCGGGAATAATGGGCAATGGAACCTATAAAATGTACGGGAACTTCATGGGCCCTATCGAAAGAAAGAATGCGGCATTCAATAAATTTGGAAATGCCTTCTTTTAAAAGCTTATAGAAATAAGGCGATATTTCGTCCTGTTTAAAAATAAATTGCGCAAAAGAAGCCAAATAGGCGTTGGGATTGGGCCTTTGGTACAGGTTCATCTTGATGGTATCGGCATCGGGATTGAATTCCATTTCAAAGGCTTCGGCAATTTCCGAAGGCATTCTGTTATAAAAATAATCGCGGATCAATCTTTTTCCGAAGTAATTGCCGCTGGCCTCATCCATCAACACATAGCCCAAGGATGGAATGGGCGTGTGGATTTTGGTTCCGTCAAAATAGCAACTGTTGCTGCCGGTGCCAAGTATGCAAACAATTCCCGGTGCTGTGGTAGCTGCAAAAACAGCTGCTGCCAAATCTTCCGAAACGCTCACTTGAGCTTTTGGAAAGAGGGTTTTCAAAACTTCGCTTAAAATGCGCCTGGGCGTCTCTGTGCCACAGCCGGCCCCATAAAAATCGAGTTTCTCGATAGTGTTGAAAACGTTCTTTAAGGTTTGGTTTGAAACAATCCGGGCTTCCAATTCCGCTTTTGGAAAAACCGCAGGATTTAATCCCAAAGTCGCGGTTTTAAAAACAATATTGCCAAAATAATCGAGCAATACCCAATCACATTTTGTGGAACCTCCGTCTGTTATCAGGGTCATAATTTATAGCGTTGCAACATGGGCGGCCAGCTCAACCAACTTAGCAGAATAGCCGTATTCATTATCGTACCACGCCACTAATTTAAAGAAATTATCGTTAAGTGCCATCCCGGCATTGGCATCAAAAGTGCAAATATGCGGGTCTGAAACGAAATCCTGCGAGACTACTTGGTCCTCGGTGTAATTTACCAGTCCTTGATAAGCATTTTCAGAAGCTTTTTTGAAAAGGTTTTTTATAGCATCGTAAGTGGCCGGTTTTTCGGTGCGGACGGTTAAATCTACCACCGAAACATCTGTTGTAGGCACGCGGAAGGCCATACCGGTAATCTTACCTTTCAATTCCGGAATTACCTTGGTTACGGCCACGGCAGCTCCCGTAGTTGTCGGGATAATATTGCTGAGTGCATTCCTGCCCAGGCGGTAATTTTTCTTTGAAGGCTGGTCAACCGTAGATTGTGAGGCCGTAACGGCATGGATGGTGGTCATTAAACCCTCGACAATTCCAAATTCGTCATGGATAATTTTTGCCATGGGCGCCAGACAATTTGTGGTACATGAAGCGTTTGAAATAATAGTATCTGAGGGTTTTACCTCCTTATGATTAACCCCCATCACAAACATAGGGGCCGTTTTTGAAGGTGCCGAAATGATTACTTTTTTGGCACCGGCCTTAAGATGTGCCGAGGCCGAATCGACTTCCTTAAAAATTCCGGTGCAGTCTATTATTATGGTGGCCCCCACCTCGTCCCATTTCAGGTTTTCGGGATTCTTTTCGGCGGTAACGCGAATTTCGTTTCCGTTTACCCACAGATTTCCGTTCTTCACCGATACAGTTCCCGAAAATTTCCCGTGTACGGAATCGTATTTTAGTAGATAGGCCAAATGGTTCACGTCCAACAGGTCGTTTACGGCAACAATTTCAATATCTTTTTTTTGTAATGCATTTCTAAAGGCGAGGCGCCCAATGCGCCCAAAGCCGTTGATTCCAATTTTTGTCATATTCTTTCTTTATGCTTTCGCAATTTTTATTCTTTATTATTTCTATTTTTTTCTTCGACCTGCCTGCCGGTAGGCAAGTTTTCAGTTTTCGATTTCGATTTTAATACGCCTTAATTTACCTAATTTAAATTGAGACAATATCTGCCACGCGGATCAGGTCCCGATCAATTTCGTTGCTTCCCTTGATGGCTTCGGAAAAGGGCACGGATACAATCTTATTGTGGACGATCCCGATCATAACATCACTTTCGCCCCTTAAAAGGGCATCTATTGCGCCTACGCCCAGGCGGCTAGCCAGCACACGGTCGTAACAACTGGGAGCGCCGCCACGCTGAATATGGCCCAGTACGGTAACGCGAACTTCGTATTCCTTTAAATTTTTCTCAATATATTCAGCCAGTTCAAATATGTTTTTTCCAATTTGATCGCCTTCCGAAACTACCACAATACTCGAGGTTTTTCCAGATTTCTTGCTTCGTGCGAGGGACTCGATTAGCCGGTCGCGGCCCATATTCTGTTCGGGGATCAAGATTTCCTCGGCACCTGCTCCAATACCCGAATTAAGTGCGATATCACCTGCGTCACGGCCCATCACCTCAACCAAAAAAAGGCGGTTGTGGGAATTTGCGGTATCGCGAATCTTGTCGATGGCCTCCACCACGGTATTTAGGGCAGTGTCATAGCCTATGGTATAGTCGGTTCCGTTTAAATCGTTGTCAATGGTTCCGGGCAGGCCAACAATAGGAAAGCCAAATTCGCGGCCAAAAATAGATGCGCCGGCAAACGAACCATTACCCCCTATAACCACCAGGGCATCAATTTTCTCATTTTGGAGGTTGGCAAAAGCTTTTTTTCGCCCCTCGGGAGTACGGAATTCCTGGGACCGGGCCGATTTGAGAAAAGTGCCGCCCCGGTTGATGATGTTTTTTACCGAACGGGCGTTCAACTCCTTAAAATCGGCATCTATCAAACCTTGAAAGCCACGGTATATTCCCACACATTCGAGCCCGTTATAAGCGCAGCAACGCGCCACGGCGCGTATGGCCGCGTTCATTCCCGGGGCATCGCCACCACTGGTGAGCACGCCAATTCTTTTTGGTCTTTCCATAGTGGTGAAAGTTACTACTTATGTTTGCAAATCAAAATGATTTCCATCAGAAAAAAAATATACGTGTAAGTACGTATTGTGCGAGCTGGAATACTGAAGTATATTTGAATCATAGAATTAGTGGATAATGCACAAAGCAATATTTTTTGTGGGGATAGAAAATATTCTTGGTGCACTTTAAAGTTTACTAAGTTAGGTTTGTTAAAGGATCCCGGCCATTGGTCGGGATTCTTATTTTATGGCCCTATCCAAATGGGCGATCCTCAAGATTTTCTGCTTGTCGTCCGTCAATTTGAAATGGTCGTCCATTCTATGGTCAATTACCCAAACAATCCTATCGCCACTCAACAGCACCCAGGTATTCTCTTTTTCGGTCAACGGCACTTTTTCATCCTTTAGAAATTTGCTTACCTTTTTTCTGCCCTTCATCCCAAAGGGGTGGAAGCTGTCGCCAGGCTGCCACTTTCTGAGCAGAAGGGGAAACTCCAATTTTTCTTTCGCTACATAAATGGCGTGCCTATCGGTTTTGCCAAAATTTTCCACGTACCCAATCCTCAATGTCAATGGGCGGTCAATTCCATCCAAGGGAACCTCATAAACCTGGGGAAGACCAGGTTCCATACGTTGTGTGAGGATGAGTTGATTTCGGTTCTTCAGGAGTCTATGGGTTTTTGAAAACACCTGTTTTCCTGTCTGGGCCTGGAGCAGACCTACCACGTCATTCCATTCGGTAAAACCAAAACCCGATAAGAGCTCATATAAAATCTCTTGGGTATGCGGCAACTCATTTATCTTCTTTATATTGATGCTATAATGGTCATTTTCCTGCGTTACCGCAAGTTTAAAAACCAACGCCATATAATCATCGATCAACGATTGGGAGGCCTTGAGATGTGCTTTGGCTTTTTGAAAATTCCCCAAAAGGGAAGGAACGGCTTTTTTGTATTCTGGCAAAACTTCCAATCGCAGTTTATTGCGGAGGTAGTCGGGGCGTTGGTTGCTGCTGTCCTCCCGCCACTGCAACCCATGGTTGGTTGCGTATGACAGGATTTCCTCTTTTGAAAAACCTAAAAGCGGTCTTACCACATTTTCATTTATTTCAGGAATGCCGCACAGCCCCCGCAATCCTGTACCGCGCGAAAGATTGATAAAAAAAGTTTCCATATCATCGTCAAAATGGTGGGCCGTGAGCAGAAAAGCATAGCTAAAGTTTTTTAGAATTTGGTCAAACCAATTGTACCGCAGATCGCGTGCGGCCATTTGCGTGGAGATGCCGTGTTCCCGGGCATATTTTTTTGTATCGAAGGTTTCGGCAAAAACTGGAACCTCCCATTGCTTTGCCAGCCCGATTACAAACATTTCATCGGCATCACTTTCCTTGGCACGAAGGGAGAAATTGCAGTGGGCCAAGGCAATATCGTAATGCAAAGTCCACATTAAATGCGCAAGCACCACGCTGTCAAGCCCCCCGCTACAGGCAATAAGGAGTTTCTTCTCCTTTAGAAATGGAAACTTGCCGTCAAGTTGTTTTTTAAAATTCGAAATGAATCCAGCCATATTCAAAAAAGGTTGATGATGATTCCTGCCATGACGGCTATCCCGAAGCTTAGCATGGTACCTATCAAAACATATTCGGTCTTGAGGGTCTCATCATTCCTATATCGGAGGATTGATTTTGCCGCTATAAGAAATCCAACCGCCGAATATTGGGAAACGATAATAAAGGTAAGGGTGAGGATGCGTTCCAATACGCCTATGACCTTCCCCGCGTTGGGCATCTCATTGTCGCTCGATACCTGCACATCGGTGGCCTGAAAAACTTCCTTCACAAAAATATTGGCGGGTTTAAGGCATACCAGATATCCGGTAAAAACCAACAGGTACTTAAAGTTTATCCCTATGTTGAAGGAAGGGACAATTTCTTGATAGGTGTCATAAAGAAAGACCATCAATACCAAAATGGCCAAGTGAAGAGCCTGGTCTATAAAAAAAGCATAACGCCCCAAGTATCTGCTATTTATAAGATGTGGTTTCATTCCATCGATCAAAAAATGGGTAACGGCAATGACTGCAGCAGCCCACACAAAGGACCATTGCAGGGAGAAAATCCAGGCCAGGACAAAGCACAGCAAGCCATGCCAATATAAGAAGGGGCTCCTAAACCCAATGGTGTTTTTTTGAACGGCCAATTTGCTTGTTTGAAAAAAATAGTCCAGACACAGATGGGCTACAAATTGTAAGAGCAATAGTTCCTTAAATCCCATTATTCCAGTTTTGAAATTACATCATAAAAATAGTTCACCGTTTCATCAATCGCATTCCAACCCACACTGGTAGAATGTTGGTTTACCGCAGATTGGCCAATGCCCAAGCGTTTTGCAATGGCGTCTTCCTGTAGCTTCATCAATTTAAGGTATAGCACCTCGCACTGCCGTGAGGTGGCCTTACTGAGCAGCACGTCGAGCAGGGCAAGCAGGGGCCGGAAGTTTTTGTTGAGATCTTCATTCTTTGAAACAAAAAAGAGGGTGTTTTTTATTACAATCCGTTCTTTATTGTAGGTGCTCTCCCCGCTTATCTGGCGGCCTGATAGATAAATAGCTTCCCCATCTATCACTTCCTCGATCGGGTCAAATCTACTCAACTCGCCATAGCCCAGTGCCAGCCTAATACCGTGGGTCCTGAATTGTTTGAGCCGGCTATCCTCCTTTTTATAGGTTTTGGGATCTACGGGAATAGCCTTTACGAAACTTTTAATGGCCAATGCCACCTGCAGTCCCTGGGCGGGGTTAGGCACCACGCATTCCAGGTAATCGCCTTTTATGATCCTTCCGAAAACCTGAAATTCCTTGTTGAGGTCATTAAGCAGAATATCCAGATTTTCCTCCACGCGCTTTCGCTCCTCACTTGGCAAGGCTGTAGATGAAATTATATCACCAGAAATTACGACATATTTCATTTGAATACCATTATTTTTTCAAATATACCCATTTATTAGTTAAAAAGCTAATAAAATATATTTATTAGTAAAAAACCTAATAAATAGAGATTATCGGTTGTAACGCTAATACAACCCTCGGGGTCAATTTCCCAATACTTTCCTAAGGGCAGCGGCTTTTACCAGACACTCCTCGTATTCCTTTTCCGCACGGGAGTTGATAGTGATGGCACCACCTACGGAAAAACTGACATATTTATTGGCGGCATTATACAAAATACTTCTGATGACCACATTAAAATCAAAATCGCCGTTGGGGGCAAAGTAACCCACCGCCCCACTGTACAAACCTCGTTTGGCGTCCTCAATTTCTTCAATAATTTTCATGGCCGAAATTTTTGGCGCGCCCGTCATACTGCCCATAGGAAAAGTTTGTCTCAACATTTCAACGCTGTCAAGTTCAGGCGCAACTCTACATGAAATGGTAGAAATAAGTTGGTGTACCTGTTCAAAAGTGTACACCCCGCACAATTCGTTC
>CAYSLM010000063.1:0-14976 GCA_964431895.1 uncultured Aequorivita sp. | reverse complement strand
ACCGAAGCTTCGCTTTTGGGCACCCCGGGGGCATATATGTTTTGAGTAGCCGCTCCAAGGGCCGAATAGAAAGAGTAGCGAAGGCCTACATCCAGCAGAAGCTTATCGGTCACTTCAAATAGATCGGCCAGATAAACGGCCGATTCCAAACCTTTTTCCCTGTCTATGGTTTTTGCCTCCACATCCGAGTTGGAGCCAAGAGGCTCTATCTCCCCTGGATCAATAACGTACAATTTGCTGCTCAGGCCATAACTGAATTTATGCCTTGGGGACCAATTATAATTTAGGTTGAGCTTGGCCTGATACTCGTTTAGTTGGTACCCAAAATTAAAATCGGCATTCGCATCGGCCTCGTAGTTTACATCATATTGGTACTGACTGTTGACCAAGATAAGGGCGGCACGGCTCTTTTCGTTAAAATTGTGGCTGTATTTTAATGACAAAAGGCGGTTGCTGTAGTCAAAAATAGAATCGCTGGTAATGCTGAACCGGTCCTTGCTGTAATAAAAAGTGCCCTGAAGGGAATTGTTGTTGTCTATATTGTGTTTGTATTTTACGATACCGTCGTAAAACGAGGCCTCGCTATTTTTGAGTTCCTCTTCGTTCAAACTGCGAAGTATCCAGTCTGAATAGGTAGCCCTAAACCCCGTGATCAGGGAAGCCTTTTCCTTTATCACGGGTACTTCCAAGGCCAGGTTTGCCGTGACGGGCCCCAGGGAACCTTCGCCCTTGAATTTTTCCATATTGCCCGAACGGGTTTCAATATCAAAGACCGAAGATAGCCTTCCGCCGTACTCCGCGGGAATACTGGCCTTATAGATTTCCATACTTCCGGTGGTAAAAGGGTTTACGGCCGAAAAGAAACCCAAAAAGTGCGATGGGTTATACAGTACCGCATCATCAAGGAGGATAAGGTTCTGGTCTGTACGGCCGCCACGTACGTTAAAACCCGAGGCCCCTTCGCCCGTGGTCTTAATGCCAGGCATGGTAGTGGCCACTTTTAGGATATCGCGCTCGCCAAGCACCAAGGGTACGGTTTTTACGGCTTCAATATCAATACTGGTCACCCCGACGACGGCGTCCCTTACATTGGCATCTTTTTTTGATTTTACTACGACTTCTTCCAGGGCCTCGGTGTTTTCGCGCAGCTCGAAATCAAGGCTGCCGTTGCCGTACATAATCACATCCTGCCGTATCCTTTCGAAGCCCAGGAGATTGGTCTCCAATTTGTTCATCCCATAGGGCAATCTTATTCGGTATCGGCCTTCCGAATCGGTTACTGCGTATTTTTTTCTATCTACGGTAGAAATGGCAAGATTGGCAAGGGGCTCATCCGTTTTGGAATTTACAAAAACGCCTGTGAGCTCATAGGTCTGGCCGGCGGTTCCCGGTCGCTGTTTGCCAATGGTAACCAGTTTTCGGTGACGGACAGTATTGCGGGCCACATATTCAGCTTGGAAAATGGGCGCGTTTTTGTCTGCTTCAGAAAAGGTTTTTTCAGGCTTCTTTTCCCGAAAAAAATTCTCGGGCAGTTGCGAATAAACATAGGTATTGTTCAGCAAAATAACATCGCCGTCCTTAAGAAGATAATTGAGGTTGGTATTTTTAAAAACCCCTTCAAGCACCCGGTTGAGAGGCTCGTTCTCATAGGAGCCATCAACAAAGTATCCCTGCAGCCAGGCTTCGTCAAAATAAAAAGTTTTGCCGGAGAGGTCTTCCAGTTGCAATACGGCAGCCTGCAGGGGCGTATGGTTAAAACTTACCGTAATCCTGCGGGCATCCTGTGCAAACAAAAAGGTCTGGACAAACAGGAATATGGAAAGCACATAAAGTTTATTGGGCATAAATTCTGGTCTAATTAATTTTTGGGCTGTCGAGAAGTCGAATAAGGCGCACCATAAAAGCATCGGGATCGTTCCTATACTGGCGCCTGTAGCTTCTTTGGAAATCGCGTATGTCTTTCTTTCTTTCAGGAAAAATATCACGGATATCCCTCAATTTGTTGATGGTGAAATAACTGCCATTCCGCTTCAGCAGATAATAATTGGCATTGATGAAACGGTATTGAACCCCACTGCGCAGCGCCCGGTCTTTTTTCTTTTTTACATGCTTCACGTACAGATCCAGATCATTTCCCAAATAAACTTCCTCAAAAAAACCTTGACCGCTACGGTTTAGCTCATCGTTGGCCAATCTTACAAAATGCTTTCCGTAAATGGAAAAGGAGTCTACCATTCCCGAAATAAGCTGCACGTTGAAGATGCCGAGCTTGTCATTGGACCGGGTGAGCAGCTTATCCTCCAGCAGATCATAATTCAACAGCACATCGCTATAATACTGCCCACGATAGGTAACCGAGCCCCGCACATAGTCAAAGCCCTTAAAGTAACGGTAGCTGCCGTCGGTGTTCAAGTAAAGGTCGCGAAACTCAATACCGCTGTACAATCCCGAATTATCAAGGCTCACCAAACGGTCGTAGGCCTCATAAACAGCCTTGTCAATGGAATTTTGGGCTGCAGCGCCAAAGCCGAAACACAGAAGAAGAAAAAAATAAGCCAAGGATTTGGTAACGGCCATATTGGATTTTTGCGAAGCTAAAAGTAAGAAAAATATCTATGATAATTGTTTGAATTGTTTTTGGAGGGAAATGGCGTAAAAAGTAATCGGCATATCTTTTTCCTATCGTATTTTGTCCAAGCTGAAAAAGATTTATTGTAACCCCAGCCAAAAATCGGCATCCAACCAGAAATATATAAACCCATAAAAACAAACACGCCATGAAATCACATGTTATTTTAAGCTTACTGGCCGTTATTGCGCTAGGTCTCATCCCATCTGTTCCCATTTTTGCACAGGCCCCACCACAACTTTCTGATACACAGATAGCCAAGGTCGCCGTAGATGCCAATCAAATTGATATAGATTATGCCGAACTGGCCATGAAAAAGTCAAAAAATCCCGAGGTGCGCGAGTTTGCCCATACCATGATAGCCGACCACGGCGCCATCATTGACCAAGCCGTGGCCCTGGTAACCAAACTTGGGGTGAAGCCGGAAGATAATGCGGTGAGTCAGTCTTTGTTGAAACAGGCCAAGGAAACCAAGACTAAATTCAATTCCAAAAAAGGAAAAAATTTTGACGAGGCCTACATAAACAATGAGGTGGCCTATCACAAAGCTGTTATCGAGGCCGTAAAAACGGTTTTGATACCCCAATCAAAAAACGCTGAATTGAAGGCTTTGCTTGAAACCGCCCTTCCCATTCTTGAAACCCACCTAAAACATGCCGAAATGGCCCAAAGAAAAATTGTAAAATAATGAAACGTATTCACCTACACCGGCCCTTCCTCTTTTTTACCACAATGGCCGCAATAGTTGTTTTCACAAGCTTTGCCACAATAAACGGCCCACAGGAACCGAGGGAAAAACCCACCACCCACGAGGTAACCATCTTCCAAATGAAATTTAAGCCAGAGAGCATAACAGTAAAAAATGGCGATATAATAAAGTGGATAAACAAGGATATTGTACCGCACGATGTGACCGAAAAAGACAAAAAATGGAGCTCTGGACCGTTAGACCCAGGCGAAACATTTTCAAAAAAAGTTGCCAAAGGTTTTGATTACTATTGCAGCCTACACCTGGTGATGAAAGGTTCGATCAAGGTCAGGTAAGTTTACTTCCTTTAAATAGCAATCCGTTGTCGATGGGGCTTCTTCTTCGGCAGCGGATTTTTTTTGCTAATTGCTTTTGTGTTACATCCCGGTTTTTTCTTCCAAAAAAAGCAGTGTACCTTTATCCCAAACCACAGCATGGATACCGCCAATATAAAAGAAATAAAGACCGAACTGCAGCAGCGCTCCCCTCAGGAAGTCCTGGAAATTTGCCTTCGGCTATCCAAATTCAAAAAGGAAAATAAGGAATTGATCAGCTATCTATTATTTGAGGCCGAAGACGAAGAACGCTTTATCCAGCAAATAAAGGAAAGAATAGCTGCCGAATTTGCCACAATAAACACCTCGGCCAACTACTACATCAAAAAACGGGTCAGGAAAATACTGCGAGAGACCAAAAAATTCATCCGCTACTCCGGCAAAAAGGAGACTGAGGTGGAACTGTTGCTCTATTATTGTCAAAAGTTAAAGGAAGTTTCGCCCTCCATTACCAAAAACAGGGTGCTGGCCAATCTTTATGAACGGCAAATTGCCTATATTTCGAAAAAAGTAAAATCGTTGCACGAGGATCTGCAATATGATTATGAAATGGAATTGGCAAAACTTTCAAAGCAGTAGCAGTTCTTCAGAAAACCCAGCAAGTTTATTGGCTGCCAGCAAACAGTTGGGAATATTCCGAAGGAAAAGAACATCTATTTTTGAATGCGAATACCCTAAGAAGCAGGTTAAGACCTTAAAACTTAAAATAAAAAAACCATGACTACACTCTACCATAACCCACGTTGCAGCAAATCGCGGCAGGCGCTGAATCTTTTGGAAGAAAAAGGCGAGACCGTGGAAATTGTAAAATATTTGGAAAACCCACCCAGCTTTCAGGAACTGAAACAAGTGATTGAGCTTCTGCAGATAAAACCCAAAGCCTTGGTACGCACCCAGGAACCTGAGTGGAAAGAATATAAAGACAAACCAATGGACGATGACCAAATCATCAAGGCCATGGTAGCCCATCCCAAATTGATCGAGCGGCCCATAGCCATACACGGCACCCAGGCCGTAGTGGGCAGACCGCCCGAAAAAGTGCTCGATATTTTATAGATTAGGGTTCTTACTTTTAACATTAAGTTAGCAGTTTATAATTAAAGCGGGGGTATTTTCGTGGATTAAATTTATCGATACGTCCATGCAAAATATACTTTCCCTCCTCCTACTACTTTCCACTACCCTATTGTTGGCTCAAAATACTCATAAAGAAAAGGTTACCGTAAAAGGAACCATCCTCGAGGAAGAGACCAACTATCCATTGGAGTATTCCACCGTTTCCTTTATTGATCAAGCGGGAAAGACCGTTACCGGCGGGATAACCAATACCGAAGGTAAATACAGCATTGAGGTCCCCGTGGGCATCTATACGGTTAAATATGAATTTATTTCCTTTAAAACAAAGGAACTGCACAACCAAAACCTCACCGAAGACACGACCCTACCCACGATAAAATTGGCTCTGGATGCCGCCAGCCTGGACGAAGTTGTGGTGCGTGCCGAAACCACTGAGGTACAGGTGCGGCTTGACAAAAAAATCTACAATATTGGCAAAGACCTCACCGCCGGCGGAGCTACGGTGAGCGATGCGCTCAACAACGTTCCGTCAGTAACCGTTGATGTTGACGGCGCTATCGCCCTACGCGGCAACGAAAACGTACGGATACTCATAAACGGGAAGCCCTCTGCCATTGCCGGGTTCGGCTCAACAGATGCCTTGCGGCAACTTCCCGCAGAAGCCATTGAAAGGGTCGAGGTGATTACCTCACCTTCCGCCCGGTATGATGCCGAAGGGACTGCAGGGATTCTGAACATCATCCTAAAAAAGGAAAAAACCTTGGGCCTTAACGGTTCACTCAGCACTACATTGGGGGTACCGTTGTACAGCAATGCCTCGGGCAACATAAACCTGCGTACCGATAGGTTCAATATTTTCAATACCACGGGAGTTTATTATCGAAAAATTCCCGGCAATGCATATTTCAACAACCACTATTTCCCGCGCACCTATATAGACGACAATGGAGAAACCATTACTGTGGACCCCGAGTTTGAGCGGGTTACGGAAAATAGGGAGTATGACCGGCTGCGAAAAGGATTCAATACCAACCTGGGCATCGAATATTTCCTAACCGAAAACTCCTCAATTACTGCAAGCGCGTTTTTGCGGTCGGGCGACGGGGACGACGTTACCACCAACAAAACGGCAAATTACAGCGGAAATACGGTGGCCCAGCACATAACGCGCGTAGAAAACGAAAAGGAAGACGACAGCAATTTTCAGCTATCATTGAATTATGAAAAGCGTTTTAACGACCACGGCCACAAGTTGACCGCCGACCTTCAGTACGACCGCCGCAAGGACACCGAACGGTCCCTTATTGAGGAACAGCAAACCCTACCCCACCACCAGGAACTGCCCGGCGAGGATATCGTTGACAAGCAGAACAATAAGGAGTATCTGGCACAGGCAGATTATGTGCTGCCTATAGGTGAGAACGCCCAATTTGAGGCGGGATACCGGGGCAATTTTGAAAAATCAACAACAGACTATACCCTTTCCCAGGAAGTAGGGACCTCTGGTATCTTCGTCAGGAATGACAGCCTTTCAAATATTTTCACCTATGAGGAAAATGTAAATGCAGTGTATTCACAATACGGAAATAAGTTCGGAAAATTCTCTTTCCTTTTGGGGCTGCGGGTAGAAAACACCCAACTCAAAGGAAAGGTCGATGCCGAAAATGTTGCTGCAAACACACCTTTCGACTTAAATTTCAATAAAAACTATACCGGCCTCTTCCCTACCGTAAACCTCACCTATGAACTAAAGGAAAACGAAAACATAACCCTGGGTTATAACAGGCGCATAAACCGGCCGCGGCATTGGTACATCAATCCGTTCCCATCGCGATCCAGTGAGGCAAACGTTTTTCAGGGCAACCCCGATCTGGACCCAGCTTATGCCAGTGCCTTTGATCTGGGCTATTTAAAGCGGTGGAAAAAACTTACCTTGACCACTTCCGTCTACTATCAACACGAAACCGATGCTTTTGAAAGGGTAAGGGAAGAAACCGGCGAAGTAACCGCCAACGGAATCCCCGTAATACGTACATTGCCCATAAACCTTTCCACCAATCAGCGCTATGGCTTTGAGTTGGGCCTGCTTTACAATCCCACCAAATGGCTCAACCTAAACGGCAGTTTCAATTACTTCAAGTTCAAAACCGAAGGTTTCTATAATGGCATTGATTACGGAAACGAGAACACAAGCTATTTCGGGAGGTTCAGCAGCAAAGTCAAATTGCCGGCAAAAATTGAATGGCAGGCCAATGCATTTTACCGCGGCCCTTACAACAGTGCCCAGACAGAGACCGATGCCCTCCTATCGGTGAGTACGGCCATAAGCAAGGACATTATTGGCGACAAAGCAACCTTGGCACTGAACGTAAGCGACGTTTTCAATACCCGAAAAAGAAACAGTTTAACCCGCACCGATACCTTTACGAGCGAAAGTGAATTCCAATGGCGTGAACGGCAAATAAACCTTACGTTCACCTATCGTTTCAACCAAACGAAAAAACGCCAGCGCCCCGTGCCCATGGACGGCGATGACGAAGGCAGTTTTGAGGGTTAATATAATAAAAACGTGGGATCGAGGGAATTCCAAAAGCATAAAAAAGGGAGCTGTTACTGCTCCCTTTTCAATTTAACCCTAATGGGAATAACCATGATGATATTGGCTGTCTTATTCTAACTCCTTATTTTTCTTTGCTTCACGTTTCATCTTCCAGTTTTCGTATAGCGAGCCACCGATCCAATAGGGCAGAATCCCTACCAGAAAGAACATCAACCAAAATCCGATGGTCACCACAATCATAATAGCCATAAATCCTAAATACTGGTCAAACGTAAACATAGTCTTTGCTTTTAATTGATGCCACAAATATAATTGGTTTTTTTAAGAAATGTACCATCCATCCCAAAATATTCTTAAATGTTGGCGCAAGTGGAAAAATCAAAAACTCCCCAAACCGCAAATCTGCAATCCCGGTTAGGGATACTTGGGTATTTTAAATTTTATTAACCCCGCCACAGGCTCCACAAGCCTCTTGATTTCGTTATCTTTGCAGGTGTCCTTTAAGGAATTTTTTCTTTGGAATAAAGAATCCACCCCTGAACAGTAGAAAATATTTCATTCATTATAAATACACATCAAAATGCAGTACAGAATAGAAAAAGATACGATGGGCGAGATTAAAGTGCCCGCCGATAAACTCTGGGGCGCACAGACCGAGCGTTCTTTTGAAAACTTTAAAATTGGCCCCAAGGCTTCCATGCCCTTGGAAATAATATACGGCTTCGCATATTTGAAGAAAGCCGCAGCCTATGCCAACTGTGATCTTGGCGTTCTTTCTGAAGAAAAAAGAGACCTGATTGCCATGGTTTGCGATGAGATTTTGGAAGGCAAACACGATGATCAGTTTCCGCTTGTTATCTGGCAAACCGGTAGCGGCACCCAAAGTAATATGAATGTAAACGAAGTGATTGCAAACCGGGCGCACCAATTGGCCGGAAAAAAAATTGGAGAGGGCGACAAAACCCTCCAACCCAATGACGATGTCAACAAATCGCAATCATCAAATGACACCTTCCCAACGGGAATGCACATTGCGGCCTACAAAAAATTGATAGAGACCACCCTACCCGGCGTGGAGCAACTGCAGAAAACCCTATCAAAAAAAGCCGAGGAATTCAAGGATGTGGTAAAAATAGGACGTACCCATTTTATGGATGCCACTCCCCTAACCCTTGGGCAGGAATTCAGCGGTTATGCCGCCCAACTGGAGCACGGGATCAAGGCACTTAGAAACACCCTTCCCCACCTGTCTGAACTGGCCTTGGGCGGTACTGCCGTGGGCACGGGCTTGAACACCCCTGAAGGCTATGACGTAAAGGTAGCCGAATATATTTCAAAATTTACCGACTTACCCTTTGTAACTGCCAAAAACAAATTTGAGGCCCTTGCCGCACACGATGCTTTTGTTGAAAGCCATGGAGCCTTAAAACAATTGGCGGTTTCACTCAACAAGATTGCCAACGACGTGCGAATGCTAGCCAGCGGCCCCCGAAGCGGAATAGGCGAAATCAACATTCCCGCCAACGAGCCCGGCTCCTCAATTATGCCCGGCAAGGTAAACCCTACCCAGTGCGAGGCCCTTACCATGGTGTGTGCCCAGGTAATAGGAAATGATATGGCCATAGCCGTGGGAGGCATGCAGGGCCAGTTTGAACTAAATGTATTTAAACCCGTAATGGCGGCAAATTTCCTTCAATCTGCCCAATTGCTGGGCGATGCCTGTGCTTCGTTTGACATTCACTGTGCCCAAGGTATTGAGCCCAACCACGAAGTCATCAAAAAACAACTGAACAACAGCCTCATGCTGGTTACGGCATTGAACACCAAGATTGGTTACTACAAGGCTGCTGAAATAGCCAATGCGGCACATAAAAATGGAACCACGCTTAAGGAAGAAGCGGTAAATCTAGGCTATTTGACCGCCGAGGAATTTGACGAGTGGGTAAAACCGGAAGAAATGGTTTAGGCGACAGTAGTTTTTACCACGAATCCACGGATAGATATTAAAATATCCGTGGATTCGTGGTTTTTTATTCCATGGTCTTTTTGGGTTTGGTTTTCTTGCCATAGAACTTCTTATACCTAAAATAGGATACCACACTTAATATCACCGCAAACAGGGTAATCCACCACACAAAAGTGGGGGTGGCAGGTGCATCGCCACTGGCATAGGAATGCAGACCGCTTAAATAGAAGTTTACGCCAAAATAGGTCATCATAATAGAGGCATAGGCAAAGAGTGCAAATACGTTAAAAGTCCATCTACCGCGAAGGCCAGGCACCAAGCGTGCATGTATGACAAAAGCGTAGACCATAATACTGATCAGGGCCCAGGTTTCCTTGGGATCCCAGCCCCAGTAGCGGCCCCAGCTTTCGTTGGCCCATTGGCCTCCCAAAAAGTTGCCGATAGTAAGCAGCACCAGACCGGCGGTAAGTGCCATTTCGGTAATTACGGTAAGCTCGCTGATGTTGATCTCCATCTTGCTGTAATTCTTCTTTGTAGTAAAAATCATCAGGAAAAGGGAGGTGGCTGCCAAAATCATCCCGAGGGTAAAAGGGCCATAGCTCATTACAATAACGGCTACGTGTATCATGAGCCAATAACTGTCAAGCACCGGTTGCAGGTTGGCAATGGAAGGGTCCAGCCAATTTTCGTGGGCCACCCAAAGGATAATAGCGCCCACAAAGGCCGTAGAGGCCACGGTGAGGTCACTTTTTCGTCCAAACGAGAGGCCAAAGAAAACCGTTGCCCACGCCACATAAACTACCGATTCATAGGCATCGCTCCACGGGGCGTGGCCACTTACGTACCACCGCAGCGCCAGTCCAAGGGTCATCAAGGCGAAGAAAACCCACATCAATATCTTAGAACCCTTTATGAGCCATCGCAATACCTTTCGGTCCTTGAAAAGCTGGGCGATAATAAAGATGAACATCAAAATGCCGAACACCGCAAAATATTTGTATAGCCGGTTAAAGATGTCTGCCTTGTTGTAAATAGTCTCTGCCCTGAGTTTGTTTTCCGAAGGAATAACCTCGCTGCCATATTTCTTCTGGAAGTTGGTGATACTTTCCAAAAATTCATCGGCCTGGGTATAATCACCCGTTTTCCTTGCTTTCTTTAAGCTGTCAAAGTACAGGGGCAGGATGTTTCGGGCATAGAGTGAATCCATTCCGGTGATATTGGCCTCATTCAATTCGGGATAGGAGACCCATTTGTTGTTTTCATCCCCCGGAATGGGGAAGATTTTTAAAATGCTCCCGCTTAGGGCTGCATTCAACAGTGAAAAGTTTTCATGGGCCCTGATAAAATCCTTTTGGAACTGGTTGGGGTTTGTAGTACGGGTGGCTGCTTCCAAATATGGCTCCAGCTTGTAATTTCCCTTTGAGTCAAAAAGGTCTAAAAGGGCGATGTCCTTTTGTCCTTCGGGCACGCCTGCTACGTGGCGGATGCTGTCATTGCCCCGTTTTAGGGCGATAATGGGCACTTCAACCCAAAGGCGGGGAAACTCGGTCATGGAAATAAATACCTGGTCGGCATCGAGGCCCTCGTAGTGATCGTTGCGGCTTATCTTGCGCAACAGCTCACTGGCAAAGGTGTTTATAGGCTTCATGCGCCCGTTATCCTGGATGATGAGGTGGCCAAATTTGTCGGCGTGCTCCTTGCTTACGGCATTGGCTTTGATAATGGAATCAATCTGCTGTTTCGGGAGGCTGGTATGGGCGGGCTCCTGGGCCACTTGGGCCATTCCTGAAAAGGACAGCAAAAGTACGAGGACCGTGATCATATTTTTCTTCTTCCGCTTGATGCGGTCCAAAATGATCTCCAGTTTGCCGAAACGGCTGTGCTTGCTGAAAAGGATGGCCAACATACCAATATACAAAAAGAAATACCCTATATAGGTAATCCAGGTTCCCCACCAGTCATGGTTTACCGAGAGGATGGTGCCGCCCTCATCTGGATCAAAACCCGATTGGAAAAAGCGATACCCGTGGTGGTCAAGCACGTGGTTCATATATATTTCGGCATCAAAATGCGAATTATCTTCATCAATCACGGTAACCTTGCTCTTGAAGGAAGAATAGCCTTTTTCGGTTCCCGGATATTTTTCGGCAATAAAATCGTTTAGGGTGATGCTGAAGGGCAAGTCAATACTTTCCGATCCGTAGCCCGCATACACTTTTAGGCCGGCTATTTCCGTGGGGGTGGGGTTTATGGCGCTTCCCTTTCCACCCAAGAGCTCAACGGTCTTGGTCTGGCCACCGGAAGAAATTTCCAAAATGAGCGCATCCTGGTTTGCCGTCTCGCCTTCCGCAGCCTTTACCAAACCATATTTGCCCGTTGTCACCGGTTCGGGTACCACAAATGCCATGCCGCCCATCCTATAAAGCGAGCGCAGGTTGAAGGGCTGTACGCTATCGGCCACCACGGTGCCCTGGGCCTGGTCTGCCATTCGCATATAATCGCCTTCAAAGGGGCTGGAAATGGTATAATTGCCATCGGGGCCATACGTAATATTGATGGCCCCTTCGGTAGGCTTATTTATTGCGAAAAGAATATTGTGGATGTTAGATACCTCGCCCACTTTTAGCCAATGGTCGTGCCGTTGGCCACCTCCCGATTCAACGATCTTTAGGTATTCATCGCCATCCTCGGTTTTGATGAGCCCCTGCTTGGCCCCCGAGATGAAATTTTTGTACTTTATGGTTACCGGCTGGCCGTTGTAATCGGTATTTATGGTGAAATCATTGTTGAGTTTTTCCGAAAGACGGAGTTTCTTGGGCTTCAGCTTCCGCCGTTGTGGCACCCCGTCAACCTCATAATCGCCATCTATAAAGACATCGAGATAGGTATGTTCGGAAAGGATAGAGTTTTCGGTCTCGCCCTCGCGAATGTGCATTACGCCCTCAAAACCAATATAGCGGGTAACAAAAGCGCCAATAATAACCAGAATGAAGGCCAAGTGCAACATAAGGGACGCCCACATCTTGCGTTTGTGGAGGTTGTAGCGAAAAATATTCCCAACAAAATTTATGGCAAAAAGAAGCATGATGGCCTCAAACCACCAAGCGTTGTAGATGAGCTCGCGGGTATAGGGCGTAGGCGGACTCTGGGAATCGGCATCCATGAAGGTTCCCACGGCCATTGCGGCAGCAAAAACAAGGAACAGGACGGCGGTAAGACGGGTAGAGAAAAGAACGGAAGCAATCTTTTTTTGCATTATGCGGAATTTTGCGCAAATTTAGCGAATTGCCAACATTTAAGCTACTGAAATCTGTTAACTATTCGTTCTTTTCAACACCCTTATCGCGGGCATTGAAAATGTTGAGATGGATGAAAGTCCCCATATTTCGGGAACGATTTTTGGCAATTTCTGCCGTTTCGCCCTCAAAGAGTTCGTCTATGGTCTGGTGCCATAGGTTTATCCACGTGCCAAAATGGAGCTCGTTGATGGTACCGCCCACTTTTTTGTCCACTTCAATATGGGCGTGCATAGGGTTGCCGAAGTATTTCCGTTTAAAGAAAAGATTGGTTTCCCAAAAGTCGGTGAGCAGTTCCAAATGTGTTTCCCAATCGGTTATGATACCGTTGAAAATAGGACCCAAAAGCTCATCCTTTCTCACCCTGGCGTAAAAAGTTCTGACCAGTAAAGACACATCTTCACGGGTTTCTATTTTGCGTTTTGCCATTTTTTTACAGCAAAGTTATTAAAATGAGCAGGAGATTTACAATTAAACTCACCATCAAGAGCCAAAAAGCCAATTTTCTGTTTGATCCCGCCAGCAAAACCGCATTATAGCCCATACACAAGGATACGCAAATGGTAAGCGCAATGCCCGTCAATATGGTAGTGCCAACTGCCAAAATGGTCATGGCCGCAATGGAGCCAATGCAACTGTTCAGGATAATGGTAAGGGGAACATACATATAATAGTCACGTTCAAACTCGTATTGCAAAGCTTTTATAGAAAGTGATTTCATAATATTATAGGGTTTTGATTTATTAAGGTGTAAATTTACACACTCAACCAGCCCCAATTTTATGAGGCAAATCATAAAGACATGATCCCCGAAAATCTCTTGAGTGAATATGGTGCGTTGCTTGTGAATAAAGCCCCTTCGGAACTTATCCTTTCCGAAAAAACCCGGGCCGATTTCTATTTTCAGATAAAAACCGGCGAGGTAAAGATGTTCAATATCAACGATCAGGGAAAAGAATTTGTACAGGGCATTTTTTACAATGGCGAGAGTTTTGGGGAGCCTCCCTTATTGGGCGATTTTAAGTATCCCGCTTCGGCAGCGGCGGTAAAGGTTACACAGCTCTACAAACTTTCAAAAGACAAGCTGTTTCAGCTCCTGACCGAAAACCCCGAAGTGAATTTACGGTTTACACGGGCCCTGGCCAAGCGGCTTTACTACAAGGCCACTATTTTAAAGGAAATATCGGTACACCCGCCCGAGCACCGCATTCTCACCCTTATCGATTTCCTGAAAAGGAAATACGGCTCTCAGGAGCCTTTTCAGGTAGAGCTTACCCGCCAGCAGATAGCTGACCTCACCGGCCAGCGGGTAGAAACGGTGATACGTGCCATAAAACAGCTGGAGCAGGATGGCGAGATAAAAATCATCAACCGCAAGGTGTTTCGGTAGGATTTGGCAAATAATAAAAACTTCGCAGTATGATAGAAGTCGTTTTATTGGGATATGGCAATGTGGGCGGCCATTTGCTAAAGGCATTTGTGCAAAGCCCTAAAGTAAGGGTGAAGCAAGTCTATAATCGAAACCCAATAAAAAAGGCTTCGCTTTTCCAAGATATTCCTTTTACCGATAAACTATCTGATATTACGGAAGCGGAACTATATATTTTAGCCGTTCCAGATGATGCCATCGCTTCCTTTTCCAAGAGCTTGCCTTTCAGCGGCCGCTTGGTTGCCCATACTTCCGGGGCGGTGGCCATGGAGGCTTTATATCCGAAAAACAGGCGGGGGGTATTTTACCCTTTGCAGACCTTTTCAAAAAAAGGGGAAATAGATTTTAGCGAAATCCCCATTTGTATAGAAGCTGCCCACCAACCTGATCTGCAATTGCTAAAGGATTTGGGCGGAAATATTTCGGACCACATCACTGAGATTCCCTCGGAAAAAAGGGCCAAACTGCATCTGGCCGCGGTCTTTGTCAATAATTTTGTCAACTACCTCTACCAGGTGGGAAGCGAAATCTTAAACGAAGAAGATCTCCCTTTTGAGTTGCTGAAACCCCTCATTGTCGAGACCGCACGAAAAATGCAATGGCTCAATCCCCACGAGGCCCAAACCGGACCAGCCAAACGGAACGATTTAAAAACCATTGAAAAACACTTACATTTGCTCGGTGAGAGCCCGCACAAAAAAATCTACGAACTGTTTACCGAAGCCATAAAAAATGCGCAACAACATGAAGAACCATAAACCGGAACCCACCGCGGAGGCAAAAAACTACAAGGAATACCTCAAGCATATCACCACCTTTATCTTTGACGTGGACGGCGTACTCACCGATGGCACCATAAAAGTGACCACCGAAGGCGAAATGTACCGCACCATGAACATAAAAGACGGCTATGGGCTTAAAACGGCGGTTGAACAG
>CAYSLM010000062.1:0-15179 GCA_964431895.1 uncultured Aequorivita sp. | reverse complement strand
GGTGAAATTAAGACATTTGTGACAACATACCCCTGAGGCACGGAGCGCACAAAAGTGGGCGATGAATTGAAAGTACCCTCGGTTTTAACGGATTAAAAGAACCCCCATAACCCATAACCCATAACTCATAACCCTCTCAACTTATTCCCCCCAAAACCTTCTTTCTTTTATTAATTTCTTTAATTTTGTCCCGCATTTAACTATATACTTAATGAAAGATTTATTCGATAAAATCTATAAAGATAAGGGGCCCCTTGGTAAATGGGCCGAGCAAGCAGAGGGGTATTTTATTTTCCCAAAACTCGAGGGTCCCATTTCCAACAGAATGCGCTTTAAGGGCCGAGAGGTGATCACCTGGAGCATCAATGACTATCTGGGCTTGGCTAACCATCCAGAGGTGCGAAAGGTAGATGCCGAGGCTGCCGCCAAATACGGTTCGGCCTACCCTATGGGGGCCAGGATGATGAGCGGCCATACCGACCTGCACGAGCAATTGCAGCGGGAGCTGGCTGCCTTTGTGCACAAACAGGCCGCCTACCTGCTCAACTTTGGCTACCAGGGCATGGTTTCCACCATAGACGCCCTTGTCTCAAAAGATGACGTGATAGTATATGATGTAGATGCCCACGCCTGTATTATCGATGGCGTGCGGCTGCATTTGGGGCAACGCTTTACCTACAAGCATAACGATATGGAAAGTATCGAAAAAAACCTCAAGCGGGCCGAAAAGGTAGCCGAAAAAACCGGCGGGGGAATCCTGTTGATTTCGGAAGGAGTCTTTGGAATGCGCGGGGAACAGGGCAAATTGAAGGAAATCATCGCCTTGAAGAAAAAATATAACTTCCGGTTCTTTGTTGATGATGCGCACGGCTTTGGAACCCTGGGCAAGACAGGTGCCGGGGCAGGCGAGGAGCAGGGCGTACAGGATGGCATAGATGTTTACTTCGCTACCTTTGCCAAATCCATGGCCAGCACGGGTGCCTTTATCGCAGCCGATGAGGAGATCATAAATTATCTAAAATACAACCTGCGGTCGCAGATGTTTGCCAAGTCGCTACAGATGCAGTTGGTGGAAGGTGCGCTAAAGCGGCTTGATATGATCCGCACTATGCCCGAATTGAAGGAAAAACTTTGGGAAAACGTAAATGCACTGCAAGGCGGCCTTCGCAAAAGAGGTTTTGATCTGGGAACAACGCAAAGCTGTGTGACCCCCGTTTATTTAAAGGGAAGTATTCCCGAAGCCATGGCGTTGGTAAAAGATCTGCGAGAGAACCACGGAATTTTCTGCTCAATCGTGGTGTATCCCGTAATCCCAAAAGGATTGATCTTGTTGCGAATGATACCTACGGCCTCCCACACTATGAAGGATATCGAAGAGACTTTGGAAGCCTTTTCATCCATTCGCGAGCGCTTGGAAAACGGGACCTACAAACGTCTGTCTGCGGCTGTCGCTGAGGCGATGGGAGAGAAGATTTGATTTCTGATATTTTTCTTGATCGATGAAAAGCTTCCTTCAACTCTTGATACTTATTTGTGTAATTTTTATCCTCAATTCATGTGATAAAGATGAGAATGTTTCCTCTGGGAATGCGTCAAATATAACGGTAACAGTGGATGGGAAAAAATATGTTTTTAATACTATACAGGTATCTGTTTATGAGAATGATCTTTTTGTTTCGAGGGAATTCTGGGCGCGGATAGACAACAAACCCAATAGAGTCATCAGCTTTTCCATGACCGATTACCCAGATTCCATTGAGCATAGGTTCATCTATTCCCAAGATGGAAAGCATTATACTCGCGGGATGCAGGGTACTTATTTAAACTCCCACTTCACCACGAATACGGCTACCGAGCTTGTAGGAACTTTTTCGGGAAAATTATACGATCTGGACCGCGACAGCGTAAGCTTGGAAAATGGCACGATCCATATTATCTATTGATGAAATGTTAGTTTTTGGGAAACGGAAGCAAGTTGTTTCAGCATCCGTTTGGGCAGCTGGAATCAGATTTCCTTCCTAAACGTACTCCGCTCCTTATGCTGCACGGGGTTGTAATCCTTCCATAGCTGCTGCACGGCCTTGTTTTCCTTGAGCTCGGGGTTGGTCTCTACTGTTCTGATGCCCTTGCTTTGGAAAAGATCGAGCATTTCCTCAAAAATAATTGCCGTAACGCCCTTGCCCTGATATTCGGGATCAATGCCAATAAGATAAAAGGCTGCCGTATCATTTTTCTTCTGGGCCTTCAAAATATGGTTCCACCCAAAGGGAAATAGCCTGCCGTTGGCTTTTTTCAATGCCTTTGAAAAGGACGGCATCACTATGGAAAAAGCGATAAGCTCCCCGTCGGGGTCCTGGATGCAGGTTATATAATCGGGATGGATAAAGCCGAAGTACTTTTTCTTGTAATATTCAATCTGGTATTGCTGTATGGGTACAAAGGTCTGGAGTGTATTGTAGGTCTTGTTGAGAAGCTCAAACATTCGGTTTACGTAGGGCAAAATTTCCTTTTTATTTTTAAAACGGATCACCGAAAGCCCGTAACGTGACTTTACCAATTCAGAAAATTTCCGCACCTTTTCAAAGATGGATGGGGGCACCTCCATTTTGTACTCTACCCAAGTGGCCTGTTTTTCAAAGCCCAATTTTTCAAGATGCTCGGCGTAATAAGGGAAGTGGTACCAGGTGATCATGGTGTTCATTTCCTCAAAGCCCATGGTAAGTATGCCTGCCTTTTCCATATTGCTGAAGCCTACGGGGCCTTCGGCGTATTCAAGATGGTGCTCGCGGCCTTTTTCAAAAACCTTTTCCAACAGTGCTTTTGTCACTTCAAGATCATCCACCATATCCAACCACCCAAAGCGAATTTTTTTCTTTCCCTGTTCGTCGATTTCCAGATGGTTGAGGATAACGGCAATGCGGCCCACGATCTCCTTGTTTCTGTAGGCCAAATAATACCAGGCTTCGGCATTTTGGAAAACGGGGTTTTTATCGGCATCAAGGGTCTCCATTTCATCCTTGATAAGCGGCGGGACCCAATATGGGCTGTCCTTGTAAAGCTTAAATGGAAATGTGACAAATTTCTTTAGGTCACTTTTGGAACTTACTTGTTTTAGTGTGATCATTTTCATACCCTTATTGCTGGCCATTTCCGTCAAGATTCAGTTCTTCCTGTCTCTCCTCTTTTTTGTTTTTCTCCTCCCGTTCCTTTATTTCCTTGTTGGCTTTATCATCAAGATACTCGTCTTTGTTGTGCATATCAAATCGATAAGCCACCCCGGCACGGCCGTAGAAACGGGAAGGGGTGTCCTTAAAACTATAGGTGAGGGACAGATCAACCTGCAAATTATCATTGATAAGGGCCGCCGCCCCGCCGCGTAGCAATTGGTCAGCGTAAAAATCGCTTTTCAGGCCCTGGTTTTCAAGAAACACCGAAAAATAGCGATTGGTTGCGTGGGTAAGGGTCAAGATATATCCGTAGGTGGGAAAATCTGTAGTAACCCTGTCCACGATAATATTGGTGACAAACACCCATCCGCCTATGAAATTGTTTTGCGTTGCCAAAACGAATTTTGGGCTAATGCTGCTATCGGGTTCTGGGGTGAAGGGATTGTCGGCAAAGTCAAAGTTGGCACCGGCATATATGGCAATGGCAGGGATCAAATCTGCCCATTGGGTTCTGTTGTTGGCTTTCCAGCTATATAGATTGGGCCCTTGCAGGTCGCGCTTTCGGTAGGGGTCGTAGATAAGGTATTTTGCGCCCAGGGTGTTGCTCCTAAAGTTGGAGAGCTTGTATTCACGAGCAAAGGTTGAGCGGCTGTCGGTAACGTTGTTAGACTGGAATTCGCCCATAAAACTCACTTCCAGCCGTTCCTTCCAAAAGCCATAGCGCACCGCATAATCAAGGGCATAGGCATTGGTCTCGGTTTTCAGCAGTTCGTGTTTTTCCTTGCCATAGCTAAACCCGGCCTCAAATTGCAGCACATTGGTCCCCACGGCAAAAGCCCCTTGAGAGCCCCCTGGCCGGTTGGCGTTCAGCATCTCGGTATATTGTGCCGAAAGATTCGAAAAACTGAATAGACAAAGCAAAAGAAGAATGGGGAGTCTGTTGTGCATATTTTTTTAGTTTAAACTTGAATCCTGCTTCAATATGGCGAGGGTAAACAGTTTTGGGATTTTAAGTACTCAATTTTTTCGATAGCCCTTCAAAATAACTCAATAAACCACCCCCAAAGGGGTGCCTGCGGCATAAGCTCATTACCTATTTTCATCCCAAAACCTTCAGATTTCCAATCCAAAGTGGTTTGGTTGGTTTCGTCCAAAGATATAAGATTTTACCATTTATTTAATAGTGATCATTCGTCTTTTTATACGCCAATCCTTATTTTTGAAAAGAATTTTGCAGTTATGATGACATTCCTCAAAACGATCCTGATCGTTCTTTTGATATACTTCGGGCTGAAGCTTCTCATCAGGTTTGCCACCCCCTATCTCATGCGTTATATTTCCAAAAAGGCCGGCCAACAGTTTGAGCGTTTTTTTGGGGAGGACCTAAACCCCGATGCCCGCCACGAGCCGGAAGGCAATATCTCCATAGACAAGATGCCCTCCCGCAATCCCAGACAAAAAAACAAGGTGGGCGAATATATTGAATATGAGGAAGTGGAGTGAATTTCGGGTTTGATATAGATCTTTTTGAACACGACTTTTGGAACCGGGACTTTTTGGATCAATACAATTTTAAAAACGCTATTTTTAGAAGCGAAACTTCTTTGTCTTTGGTTCTTTTTCGAAGGGGTTCCAAAAAAAATCCCTAATTTTCCGCCTTCAAATCCATCTGCCCAATTATGCAGCCCATCTATAAAAAGTTTCTTCCGCATTTCGTTGTAATCTTATTGTTTATCGTGGCCGCCCTTGCGTATTTCAATCCTGTGCTACAGGGCAAGAAAATTTTCCAAAGCGATATTGTGCAGTACACCGGCATGGCCAAGCAGCAAAATGATTTCCGTGCGGCCACCGGGCAAGAAACTTATTGGACCGATGCTGCCTTTGGAGGCATGCCCACCTACCAGTTGGGGGCCAAATACCCCAACAACTACATCAAGCAGCTCGATCTGGCCATACGGTTTTTGCCGCGGCCCGCAGATTATCTCTTTTTATATTTTATCGGGATGTACATCCTGTTTTTGGTCCTGAAGGTGGATTATAGATTGGCCTTTCTGGGCGCCCTGGCCTTTGGGTTTTCTACCTACCTGATAATCATTTTGGGCGTGGGGCACAATGCCAAGGCCCATGCTATAGCCTATATGCCATTGGTACTGAGCGGGATATTTCTCACCTTCCGGCGTAAATATTTATGGGGCTTTTTGCTGCTCACAGTGGCCATGGGCCTAGAGCTGGTGGCCAACCACTTCCAGATGACCTATTACCTAATGCTCCTGGTAGTGATCATAGGTATTGTTTATTTGATTGATGCATTCAGAAAGAAAATACTGCCCCATTACTTTAAGGCCGTGGGCATTATGGCCGTTGCGGTGCTTATAGCCATAGGATTGAATGCCACAAACATCCTCGCCACCAAGGAATATGCTGACACTTCAACCCGCGGAAAAACCGAACTCAGCATCAACGCCGATGGTACGCCGAAAGACAACAGCACGGGTCTTGATTTCGACTATATCACCGAATACAGCTACGGAAAACTGGAGAGTTTCAACCTCTTCATCCCTCGCTTTATGGGCGGTAGCTCTACCGAAGCCTTCCCCGATGACTCCAAGACGGTGGAAAGTCTTTTACAAATGGGAGCCTCAGCCCAGGAAGCCAACCAGATACTGAACCAGATCCCGATGTATTGGGGCGACCAGACCTTTGTGGGTGCGCCGGCCTATATTGGGGCCGTGATAATTTTTCTATCTGTTCTGGCCCTCTTTCTTGTCCGCGGAAGACTTAAATGGTGGACAGTGGCCGGGTTTTTGCTTGCTCTTTTCCTTTCCTGGGGAAAAAACCTGAGCGGCCTTACCGAATTCTTTATTGAATATATTCCTCTGTACAATAAGTTTAGGGCCGTCTCTTCCATTCAGGTGATCATTGAACTTATCCTGCCCATTTTGGCCGTGGTGGGGCTGCACGCCTATTTTAACCGTTTTGAAAATGCGGCTGAAAAAAAACGCGCATTGCTATGGGCCACGGGAATTGTTGGCGGACTCAGTTTGATATTTATTCTATTTAAGGCCTCGCTATTTGATTTTGCCAGTCCTTATGACGGATATTTGCGCGAAGAACTTGGGCTGCCCTTTGTTGACGCCGTGCGTGAAGACCGAATGGCCCTTTTCACCTCCGATGCCATCCGCTCGCTTATTTTTGTGGCTCTCACTGCCGCTGTCCTTTGGTTTTTCCTGAAGGAGAAACTCAAAAAAGGAACCGCTATTGGCATTCTCGCTCTATTGGTAATCATAGATCTGGTAGGGGTTGACAGACGTTATGTGGACGAGTCGGCCTTTGTACAGGCCAGGCTGGTAGATGCCCCCTTCCAAAAAACCGAGGCCGATGCCCAGATATTGAGAGACGAAGGCCATTACCGCGTTTACGACGCCACCACCAATGCCTTTAACAGTGCCCGGGCCAGCTATTTCCACAATGCCCTGGGCGGTTACCATGCGGCCAAGCCGGGAAGGATGCAAGATTTGTTTGAATTCTATATTAGCCAAGGCAATATCGAGATCTTGAATATGCTGAACGTGCGCTATATCTTGGTAAAGAACAAGCAAGGGCAGACCATAGCACAAAAAAATCCGTATGCCAATGGCGATGCCTGGTTTGTAAACGATGTGCTTCCCGCACAAGATGCCGATGAGGAAATCTTGCTGCTCGATAGTCTTGATACCAAAAGAACTGCAGTAGTAAACAGCAAATTTCTCTCACAGATTCCCTCTAGCAAAATGCCCCGCGATACTACCGCTACCATTGAGCTTTTCAGTTACCAACCCAACCATTTGGTGTATGAAAGCGCGAGCGACACGCCGCAAATGGCAGTATTTTCCGAAATGTACTACCCACACGGCTGGCAGGCCTATATAAATGGAAAGCCTGCGCCTTATTTTAGGGCAGATTACGTATTGCGTGCCATGACCCTGCCCGCCGGCAACAACAAGATAGAGTTTAAGTTTGAACCAAAGGTGATACAGACAGGAAGCACCGTATCATTGATATCGAGTGTCGTTTTCTTAATGATTTTATTGGGAGGGTTGTATTTTGCCTTTCGGGAAAAGGAGGAAAAGAAGAAGCACATTGAAAAGTAGAAAGCAGAAACTGGAAAGCAGGAATCGGTAAGTGGAAAGAAAGAAAAGAGAAGAGAATTTTCCGATGGTACACTTTAATGAACTTTCCCCGCTCCGTTTGAAAAATTCACCCATTTACCAATCAACAATTAACGACTAACCGAGCCACCACAAATGACGCGTGCCATAATCATAACCTATTATTGGCCTCCTGCAGGGGGTCCGGGCGTACAGCGGTGGTTGAAGTTTGTAAAATACTTTAGGGAATTTGGCATTGAGCCCCTGGTTTTCGTTCCCAAAAACCCCAGCTATCCCTTGGTTGACGAGAATTTTTCGGCTGAAATACCGCCCGATATTGAAATTATCAAATTCCCCATTAACGAACCCTACCGCTGGGCCAGGCTGTTTTCAAAAAAGAAAACCCGGCAGATGAGCAGCGGAATAATGCCGAAAAAAAAACCTTCCTTCCTCGAAAGATTGTTGCTTTTTATTCGCGGAAACCTCTTTATTCCCGATGCGCGGGTAGGTTGGGTGAGGCCTTCGGTTAAATTTCTAAAACGGTATGTCGCCCAAAACCCAGTTGATGTGATCATTACCACGGGGCCACCGCATAGCCTTCACTTGATTGGTATGCAACTTCAGAAAAAAATGGATATCAAATGGATAGCTGATTTTCGCGATCCTTGGACTACCATACATTACCATAAATCGCTAAGACTTACCCAGGCTTCCGAGAAAAAACACAAACTGCTGGAGGCTGAAGTTTTAAATAGTGCCGATAGGATAGTTGTGACCAGCCCCAGTACCAAAAAAGAATTCAGTGCCTTGACCCCAAAGCCCATAACCGTAATCACCAACGGCCATGATTTAGCAGAAGCAGGGCACACAACGGTCGATGCTTCCTTTTCCATTTCGCACATTGGCTCGCTCCTTAGTGAGCGCAATCCCGTTCTTTTATGGAGGGTACTTTCCGAAATCTCTAATGCCGATACATCCTTTCGCGCAGATTTGCAGTTGAATTTTGCCGGTGCGGTAAGTGGGGAGGTCGAGGAGAGCCTTCGCCAGCATGGCTTGTTGGATCATTGTTTTTTCCTTGGCTATGTTCCCCACGCCAAGGCTGTAGCCCTACAGCGGAAAAGCCAACTATTGCTTTTGGTTGAAATGGATAGGCAGGAGACCCGTGCCATCATTCCGGGAAAGTTGTTTGAGTATCTGGCAGCACGACGGCCCATTTTAGCCATAGGTCCAGCGGGCAGCGATATGGAAGGAATAATCCAGGCGACCGGAGCGGGGAAATTCTTTACCTATAATGAAGAAGCGCGAATGAAGGAGGAGCTACTTCAGCTGTACAGGAAATATAAAACCGGAAAACTGCAGGTACAGGCCCAGGGCATAGAAAAATACAGCCGAAGGGCATTGACGGAAAGCATGGCTTCGGTAATAAAAGATTTACAAAAGTAAACCCCCGATCATCTGCGAAAGAATCACGAGGGTTTAACCAACCAACCAAATTTATATTATCCACGTCCTCTGCTGCTGTGGCTATTTCTTTTAGAATGACTTCTTGAACCGTGGCTTGCAGTGTTTTTTCGGGAAGGCGCGCTCCTCTTGACAGTGGAATGACCTCTATTTCCTTGGGAAACTTGGCGCGATTTTTTGGAAACGGTCCTTTGTGACGTAGCTTTTTTAACCCTATTGGAACCCACTGAGCTACGCGTCCTTTCTCTGTTTGGCTTCACCTGCCGTGAAGCACTTTCCTTAGTCCTATATCTGCCATCACCTTTTGAAGCGCGGGCCTTACGAGCTGGGCGCGATTCTGTTACCTTTTGCTTGCTACGTCCGGGCCGGTCAACTCTGGTGGCTCCCTTACTGTTGGAGCTACTGGTTCGCTTCACTTCTCCACTACGGGTATGGGTGCCGCGGCTTGATCTTGCTTGCGATGCACTGCTTCTGCGGTCTTGGGTATTGCGTACGTTATGGCTTCTCGTGTTACGCGTATCGCTAGTATTGCGGTGGGCAACCATGGTGTTTCTACGGTTGGGGTTGTAGTTTTTATTGATGCGGGCCCTGCCGCGCTTGTCGTACACTCGGCTTCCCGGACGGTAAAAATCACGCGGGCCATTGTGATAGGCCACACGATGCCTATTTTTATAATAAATTATATGGTCGTGATAACTATAGCGTACGGGACGGTAATACCTTCTATAAGGCATATCATAAACGATGCAGTGGCTATAGACCGGAGGTGCGTAATAAACATGCCACGGTCTGTAAACATAGTACGGGTTAAAGACGTTTATGGCCCCGGTACAATGCGAAAAGTGGCCGTAGGGGGTATAAAAAATGTGTAGTCCGCCCACCCGTACAATTCGACGGTCGTTGTAGCTTATCTCCACGTTGCCAGCCCTGCTAATTCGACCGTAATAGTCGTAATATATAGGAACATTCTCAACTTGGATGACGGCTCCATAGTCATCGTATTGCACGTAGGCGTCATAATCATAACCTGAATTGAAACTTATGTTTATGTTCGGCGTGTTTATGGTCACCCGTGATCCTTTTTGTGGGCCTATATATACAAAATCAAATTGGCCATCGGGAAATACCGAAAATTCCACGTCACCTTCAACAAAAATATAGGCGCTGCCGTCATAACCTCTGCGATAGTTTTCTTCACTATCGGGGGAAGAGGCCTGGGCCGAAAATCCCACGAAGAGGATGCTAAAAATAAGTGCTAAATTTTTCATAAGTTCCAAAATTTTAAGGGTTAGTACTTGCTTTGGGAATTTTGGTCAATTGGGCTCAATTTTTACTATCCAACGATTGTGCCAAAGTTTAAACAGGGGGTGTTTTGGGAAGTTCAATTACGGCGATAAGAGCAAACATACCGCGGGCTGGAGTCAGGAGAAATAAAAAATCCGCCGAAGTGTTTTACGACTTCAACGGATTTTAAAAACTAACCAACCAAAAAAACTAAAAGTCTAATTTCACTTTTGAGGTTGCAATTAGTATGCCATAAAAAATGGAACTCAAAAACTGGCACGGGGAATTCACCTCTCAAACCTGCCTGCCGAAGGCAGGTCCTAAATCGCTACATCTATTTCTTAAACATAAAGTAAACCGCCAAAATCAGGAAGAGGAATGAGATGATATGGTTGGTCCTAAAGGTTTCGGTCTTGAACACCAAGAGGGTAAATGCTACAAACACCAGAAGGGTTATGACTTCCTGAATCACCTTTAATTGGAGCAGGGAAAAGGGTCCCCCGTGGCCCCGGTAGCCAATCCTGTTGGCCGGTACCTGAAACATATATTCAAAAAGAGCCACGCCCCAGCTGATAAGGACAATGGCCACCAGGCCCAATTTATTGAACCATTTCCATTGGTCAAACTTTAAGTGGCCGTACCAGGCCAGGGTCATAAATGAGTTGGAAAGGACCAAGAGACAGACGGCGAGAATTCCTTTCATAGACAATGATTTTTAGAAAAAGTATATCGAACTTCAGTTATTTTGTTTTTCCGAAGAGGTTTCTGCGCACTTTTCTTTTTTCATTCTCCTCCATTTGGGCACTTATAAAGGGAATACGCGGCGCAAGGAAATAGCCCGTAAGGCTTGCAAAAAGAATGGGAATAAAATAGGTAAATCCCGTAAGGGTAGCCAAAAGAATGGTGGTGCTCATGGGAGTGCGCGTTACGCAGGCATTGATGGCTGCCATACAACTTACTACGGTCAGCGAAAGGCTGATGGAAGGAAAAACTCCATGGATCAAAAGCCCGAGGGCCGTACCGCAAAAGAACAGGGGTATGATAAAGCCTCCGCGCCATCCCGAGGTAACGGTAATGGCAATGGCCAGGATCTTAAAGATTAGGACAGCTACTAGAAAGCTTACGGTAAGCTCGCCGGTAAGCAGATGATTGATCTCAAAATGACTAAAATATCGGGTAAGGGGGATATAAAAAGCAATAGTGCCCAGCAAAATCCCACCGATCAAGGTCTTGACATAGATGGGACTTTTCAATCTTCCGAAGGCGTTTTTCAGAAATTTGGTACAAAATATAAAAATCCAACCCACCAGGGTGGCGAGAACGGCGAAGAACACGGCCCAGGCAAAATCAAAAACCGTCGCCATTTCATAGGCCGGCAGATCCCAGGTTGGACCAAGGCCCAAGTGTACTATAATGGCGAAGACCACATAACTGAAGCCGCTGGCAACCAAGGCCGGGATAATGGCTTCATAGTATTCCACGGCGTGTTTATGGTGCAAAATTTCAAGGGCAAACAAGCTTCCGCCCAGAGGGGCACCGAATAGCGCCGTAAAGCCCGAGGCCATGCCAGCAATGCTGAGCGAACGAAGCTCCTCGCCCTTCAACCTGAAAATTTTTCCCAACCAGCTGCCTGTTGAACCGGTGACCTGCACCAGGGGGGCTTCTGGGCCCAAGCTACCGCCCGAACCCACGCAAAGCAGGGAAGAGAGGATCATGGAAGGATTGTTCTTCGGATCCAGCTTCCCCCTGTTGAAGCGAATGTTGTTCACGATAAGTTGCATCTCGCCCGGATCGCCAATAAAGTGGATTATCAGGCCTGCCAAAAGTCCACAAATGGCCATAACCGGAATAACCAGCCAACCTTGGTAGCCACCTAAAAACTCGGTGAGGAACATCAGGACCACCCAATAGGTACCGGAGATAATTCCGCCAATAAGCCCCAAGATTGCCCAAAGAATAAACATTCTACTAAAGACAAATGGATTGAACCGTATGGGCCTATCAAGAATGTCGGCATATTTTACCAGTTTCCTCCGTTGTTTCAGTTTCATGCTGAAATTTGTATTAACCGTGAATGGATTGATGTTTCCCGAGGTCTTTCATCACCTCGGCCTCAAAACGGAGCAGGGCATCCCATTTCTGGTCTACCAGCTTTCTGTCGCCGTACTGGCGTGCAAACCCGAGGAACATAGTGTAATGGTTAGCCTCGCTGACCATAAGATTTCGATAGAACTGGGCCAGTTCGCGATCTTCAAGCTGCTCGCTCAACAGGCGGAACCGCTCACAACTTCGTGCCTCTATAAGTGCCGCGTAGAGCAACCTGTGCACCAATTGGTCTGTACGGCTGCCCCCGCCGGGGAAGAATTTCATGATCTGCAATACATAATGGTCCTTCCGGTCCCGACCCAATACCCAGCCACGTTCTAAAATCTTGTCGTGCACCATTTTAAAATGGCTGATCTCTTCTTTTACCAAAGCAACCATTTCCTGTACCAGCTCGGTATATTCGGGAAAGCCCACGATAAGTGAGATAGCAGTCGAGGCCGCTTTTTGCTCACACCAGGCGTGGTCTGTCAAGATATCCTCAATATTCTTTTCTACAATGTTTACCCATCTGGGGTCTGTGGGAAGCTTTAAACCTAACATTTTTATTTATGATATTTGTTTAGCGATTGTCGATTTTTGAATTTTTTGGAAACTGAGTGCCGGCAGGTTAAAGGGTTGGAATTTTGAGGTTCCAACAACTATACATCCAAATCAAATTCCTTTTTGAGTTTGTCTATCCATGGATTCTTTTCACGCATTTTCTCAAATTTTTCCCGGGCAGTGTAGGCATAGCGTTTTTCAATAGTCTCATTAACGGTAATATGGAGGTCAATATCATAATTCTGTAGTTTCTTCCGAAGAAAAGACAAGAGGTTGTGCTTGGCCCGTTCCACCTCCGTTTTGATGGTATGGTTGGGGAATTCCAGGTGAATGGTGCAGCCTTCCAAACGCGGCACACCCATAGTAAGGTGCGAGAGGAGATTGAATTGGCCTTTTCGCTCTACTTTTTTGGAATAGGCATTCCAGACATCCTGCATGGCTTGCTCTGTAAATTCATTACTGGGCAAGTCTTCGGCATTGGGCTGGTTGGCCGCCAGTTCCTGTTTTATTTTTTGTTTTTTCTGGATACTTTTTAGCGAAAGCGCAGAAACTTTTTTGGCATTTCTTTCGGCCAATCGCTGGGGCTGCTCGAGTGCTGTTTCGGGCGCGCTGCTGCCACTTTCCGTAGGTGGCGTGCTGCCATCCTCCTCCGATTTTGATTCGGGAGCATTGCCAGATAGGTGTTCTGAAGGTTCATTTACCTGTGATAATGGCTTCGGAACTGTGGAAACCACGGTTTCTTCGGCTTCTGTAGCTTGGTACGCTGCCGTCTTGATGGCCTGTGGCTTTATACTGCCGGTAGAGGTTATGATCTGTGCGTCGGCGGGCAAGTTTTCTGTGGTAAATCTTCCCGATTTAAAATGCGAGGGCGGAATTACAAAGGGCCGGTCGCTACTGGAGTTTTTTTTTTCGCCCTGAAAGGTTAGGGAAGCGAGCTGCATTAGGCAAAGCTCTACCAAGAGCCGTTGGTTTTGGCTCGTCTTGTATTTAAGGTCGCAATTGTTGGCAATCTCAATGGCCGATAACAAGAAGGTCATATCGACTTTCTCGGCCTGTTCAAAATACATGGCCTGTATTTGGTCGCCCACCTCGAGGAGCTCAATGGTCTTTTGGTCCTTACATACCAGCAGGTCGCGGAAATGGGAGGCCAGCCCCATAATAAAGTGTTGGCCATCAAAACCTTGGGAAAGGATCTCGTTATAGCTCACCAGCACTTGTGGGATGTTGTTTTCCAGGAGCAGGTCTGTAATCTGGAAGTACCAGGTATAATCAAGAACGTTCAGGTTTTCCGATACGGCTTGGCGGGTCAGGTTTTTTCCGGCAAAACTCACTACACGGTCAAAGGTGGAAAGGGCGTCTCGCAAGGCCCCATCGGCTTTTTGGGCAATGATATGCAGGGCGTCGTCCTCGGCCTCAATACCCTCGGCCTGGGCCACGTGGGCCAGATGTGCTTTGATGTCGCGCACGCCAATTCGCCTAAAATCAAATATTTGGCAACGCGAAAGAATGGTAGGGATGATTTTGTGTTTTTCAGTAGTGGCCAAGATAAAGATGGCGTGCCTGGGCGGTTCTTCCAGGGTTTTGAGAAAAGCGTTAAAGGCCGATGATGAAAGCATATGCACCTCATCAATGATATAGACCTTGTACTTGCCCACTTGCGGCGGGATGCGCACTTGGTCAATCAGATTTCGGATATCGTCCACTGAATTGTTGGAGGCCGCATCAAGTTCAAAAATATTAAAAGCAAAGTCCTCACCGTCTTTTTCACTACCATCCTGGTTTATCTTTTTTGCCAGGATGCGTGCACAGGTGGTTTTGCCCACCCCGCGCGGCCCGGTAAAGAGCAGGGCCTGGGCCAGGTGGTTGTTTGCAATGGCGTTTTCCAGCGTATTGGTAATAGCCTGTTGCCCAACTACATCCTTAAAGGTGGAGGGCCTATATTTGCGGGCAGATACTATGAATTGTTCCATAAGCGGGAAAGCGGACTTAAGCCCTTGAACTAGGTTTCAAGTTATGGTAACAAATATAATTATGTAGCCGGTGTAAAAAAAAAATAGACGTTCGTATTTTACCATATTTATCAACATTGCTGTACTTTTGCACAGCAGGCCGCCTTATCGCCCCGAACTCGCTTCGGGGAGGAAAGTCCGGGCACCACAGGGAAGCATAGCGGCTAACGGCCGTCGTCCCGAACTTGCTTCGGGGCAGGACTAGTGCAACAGAAAGAATGTACAGGTCATGCTGTAGTGAAATCAGGTAAACTCTATGCGGTGAAATGCCACGTAAACCTGCGTCCCGGTTCCGAACCGGGTAAGGGTTCCCGCCCAATGCAGGAGGGTAGGCAGATAGAGCGTAAGGGCAACCTTGCGCCCAGATAAATGATAAGGTGCCGCCCCGATTGCTATCGGGATTGGCAACAGAACCCGGCTTATAGGTCTGCTTTTTTTATACAAATGTCTTCGTGTTTCCTTGCCCAGAATGCTGTGATTTTTGT
>CAYSLM010000061.1:0-15394 GCA_964431895.1 uncultured Aequorivita sp. | reverse complement strand
TGTAGCCGTCGTTGTCGGGATCGCAGGAAACCAAAGGGTCCGGAGGGGTGGTGGCTCCCGGAATGGTTTCCATTATAATTTCAAACTGCGTAGTCGCAAAACAGTCGGGCACATGAGTATTTACAACCCTTGCATACAAAGTCATTGGGCTAACGGTAACCGTATAAGGCGTGGGCAAAGGGTTGTTTCCCGTGCTCGCATCTCCAGGGTTATCGTGATAAGTGACCGAAAAATCCAAAGGGTTTTGACCGTTAAGTACGCTGGCGTTAAACCTCGCATTTAAGTTCAATGTAACCTGGCCATCACCATCCTGATCACAAATATAGGTTGGAGAAGCAGGTGGGGTAGCTGCCACCGTTCCGATTACAAAAGAATCAACAGCATAACAGGTGCCTGACGGGTCTTGAATGCGCACCCAAATTATTTCCCAAGAACCAACTATATTATAGGCATTGGAAGGGACAATAGGATTGCTTCCATTCTCGGCCTCCAATTGGCTATGGTGATAGGAAATCTGGAAATTTGGATCCTGCCCGCCCCTTACCACCGGGTCATTTTGGTTAAGATTAAAAACACCGCCGCCACCGCCATTGTCACACAGATCAAGAGGCGGACTGTCTATTACGGGCTGGGGAAGGAAGTTTACATCAATGGAATCGGTTACGACGCAAGTAGGGTCGGCCGGATCAAATGCTTCAACAGAATAAGTGCCCGAATTGGGATAAGTGACGGTATAAGTGGGCCCGTTGGCCCCCGGAATGGGGTTGCCATTTAGGAACCACTGATAATTTATGGTAGGATCACCCGTATCGGCATCTAAGAGAATGGGGGCTGTGTCACAGGTATCAATATCGGGCCCCAAATCGATGGTGATGCTGCCAGTGCCTGTTTTGGTAACCACCACATCATCTTCAAGAACGTGCGTAGTACCATTGGGCAACTGGAAGGAGATGGAGGCAGTGTAGGTGCTTACGCCCGAAGGAGGACATACATTCACCGTAAGGTTGTTGCCGATAACGTTTCCTAGCTGGTCTTTCCACTCAAATACGGTATTGGGATCTTCTGGTCCATTGGGAATAAATCGCCAAGTTTCATTGGTGGCGGTCCAGACCCCTGTATTTCTTCCGGGTGGAACGGCAAATTCGGTCAAGTCGTTTCCCATTATCCCAACCACGGCCAATCCATCGTTCCAGGCAGTACAGGCAGGCTTATCTATTAAATTTACTTCAATAACATTAAGGGATTCATACAGGATAATTTGTTGGGAAGTGAAAAAGGAAGTACAAGCCGAATCATAATGCCGTACGTTGTTAAAGTTGACCACAAACTGACGGTAGGGAGCCGTGCCCGTTACCAGATAATTAATTTTATCCGGGGATGAACTTATTGATGGATCCAGATCATGAAACGCCCCGTAAATTGTATTTAATGGAAAGCTGGCATCGTTAGTTGGGATCAAATCTCCTGGATCAATAGACCAGTTGTTGTAATTTCCGGCCAGACTGGTATCAAAGCTTACTTGCCCATTAGCCCCAACTACGACTTGGTTGTATGTATTTTGATAAAAGACAAAATTAAACGGCAGGTTAATAACGTTACTCCATCGGTCATCAATTTCAATATTGGAAGGATCACCGCCCGTTATGGGTGGCATGGCGCATGTAGGCCCGTTGATAATATAGGAAGCGGTATTTTTATTGGGCAGGCTTATGATTTCAGCGGTAAGGTCAGTACAGGGCGTGCCACAATCAATGGTAACATCTGGCCCGGCATCGAGGGTAGTACAGGCCAACTGGGCTTGGGCCTGCGAAAAACACAGCACCACCCCAATAAACAAAAGTGGTTTTAGCAAAAAGTAGAACTGTTTCATGACTTACTAAATTACGGGAGGGGAAATTAAGAAAATTTTATGAATGTAATCCAGCCAATACAGAACATCCCGAAACGGCTTTTTTGAAGTAGGATTGGCAGCAAGCAAAGCACTGGAAACCAGCCGCAGATCAAGATTTTTAATTACTGTAGAGAACAATTTTCTTTTCTTCCAAAAGGTTTGTTAAGAGGCCAAATATATTGAAATCATTGTTTTTCTTTTCCTACTTTTACCAAAAAATTAAGGAAATGTCAAAATTTAACATACAGGTGAACGAAACTACGAGTCCAAACATCGTAAAGTTCACCGCAAATACTTTTATAGCACCTTCCAAAAGCTATGAATTCCACAATATTGACGAGGCCAAGGAAAGCCCGCTGGCACAACAGCTGTTTCATCTTCCCTTTGTTAAAACGGTTTATATCTCGCAAAATTTCATCGCCATCGAAAAATATGACATTGTGGCCTGGACCGACGTCCAGGACGAAGTGGCCGCCTCTATAGAAGCCTATCTAAATGCGGGGAAAACGGCCCTGGTGGAGCAACCCAAAAAAATGCCCACCACCATTTATGCCGAAAGCACGCCAAACCCTGCCGCCATGAAATTTGTTGCCAATAGAAAGCTGGCCGAGAAACCCCTGGAGTTTAAAAACCCAGAGCAAACGGCTGCTTCCCCATTGGCCCGTGCCCTATTTAATTTTCCATTTGTTAGGGAAGTATTTATTACGGGCAATTATGTTTCTATCCTGAAATACGATCTGATAGAATGGGAAGAGATCACCATGGAAATACGGGAATTCCTGCGCAGGTATCTGGAGGAGGGCAAACCTATTTTGGCCGAGACTTCGGAGGCAAGGGAAAATAAAAATCCTTCTTCAAAAAATGGCCAGAAAATGTATTCAGCATTTGAGAAAGAGATTGTTGGAATTCTCGATGAATATGTAAAACCCGCGGTGGCCACCGATGGCGGGCATATTATGTTGGATTCCTATTCAGAGGATACCCAGACAGTAAAGGTCATCCTTCAAGGGGCATGTAGCGGTTGCCCCTCCTCTACCCTTACTCTCAAAAACGGCATAGAGGCCATTTTGAAACAAATGCTGCCTGGGCAAGTGGAACAGGTGGTGGCCATAAACGGATAGCGAGTCTTTCCCTGTTTTTAAAGGATGGTTTCGTACTTCTTTTTAACTTAATTTTCAGACTATTGGCCATCGAGAATTGTATATTGAGGTTTTATTAATTTCCCAAAAGCTGGGAGCAAAAACCAAAAAACCATGTCTGTATTAAAAGTAATTGAAGTATTATCCAGTTCTACCGAGAGCTGGGAAGATGCCGCACGCAACGCGGTGGCCGAAGCCTCAAAGAGCGTAAAGAACATCCGTTCTGCCTATATCAGGGAGCAGAGCTGCGTGGTAGATGGCAACAACATCACCCAATTTAGGGTAAATGTGAAAATAACCTTTGAGGTAAATTAAAACCCCGAAAGGAATGGATCATGAATACGCTTTTCAATCTTCAAAAGCGTATTTTTGTTTTAATAACCGTCACGTGATGCGTTTATTTTCGGTCTTTTTGGCCTGCATACTGTTTGTTTCCTGCCATTCGTCAAAAAAAGAAATTGTGAAAACCCATTCATTTACAAACGATTTAATCCACGAATCAAGCCCCTATTTACTACAGCACGCCCATAATCCCGTAAACTGGAAACCCTATGGGCAGCAAGCGTTGCAACAGGCTAAGGAGGAACGCAAGCTCATGGTAATAAGCATTGGCTACGCAGCCTGCCACTGGTGCCATGTGATGGAGCATGAGAGCTTTGAAGACAGTACGGTAGCAGCGGTGATGAACGATAATTTTATTTCCATTAAGGTTGACAGGGAAGAGCGGCCAGACGTGGACCAAATTTATATAAATGCCGTACAACTCATGACCGGCCGGGCGGGCTGGCCGCTAAACGTGGTCACCCTGCCCGACGGAAGGCCCATTTGGGGCGGCACCTACTTTCGGAAAAACGATTGGATAAATGCCCTGGAGCAAATTGAGGAAATGTACCGGCGCGAACCCGAAAAGCTCCTTGCCTATGCCAACAGACTGGAAGAGGGACTAAAAAGCATGGACCTGGTCCAACTGAATGAGGAAGCGGTAGATTTTTCAAAATACGATACAGCCCAGATAGTCTCCAAACTTTCCGAACAATTGGATTACCAAAATGGCGGGTTTAAGGGAGCCCCAAAATTTATGATGCCCAATATCCTCGAGTTTCTGTTACGATATGCTTGGGAAAAGGAGGATGCGCACTTGAAGGACTACGTGGTGCTCACCTTAAACAAGATGGCCTATGGCGGGCTTTATGACCAGATTGGCGGCGGCTTTGCGCGATACAGCACCGATGAAAAATGGCATGTACCCCATTTTGAGAAAATGCTGTATGACAACGCCCAACTGGTTAGCCTATACAGCCGGGCCTATCTGCTAACCCGAAAACCGCTCTATAAACAAGTGGTGGAAGAAACCCTGGCGTTTATTCGGCAAGAATTGACCAATGAGGAGGGCGGTTTCTATTCGTCACTTGACGCTGATAGCGAAACCGCGAATGGCCGATTGGAGGAAGGGGCCTATTATGTGTTTACTTCGGAAGAATTAAAGGCTTTATTGAAAGATGATTTCTCGCTTTTCAAAGCGTACTTTAATATTAACAGTTACGGAAAATGGGAAAATGACAAATACGTACTCATCAGAAACAAAAGCGACGCCGAGTTTGAGGAAGAATTTGAAATAGCGCCAAAACAACTTCGGCAAAAAAAGAAAAAGTGGAGAAATACCCTGCTCGCTTACCGAAACCAAAGGCAAAAACCACGGCTGGACGACAAGACCCTCACCTCGTGGAACGCGATGATGCTGAAAGGATATATTGATGCCTACAAAGCCTTCGGCAAGGAGGAATACCTAAAGGCGGCCCTGCAAAACGCACGGTTTCTGGCCAATAGGCAGCTTCAGGATAGCGGGGCGCTTCTCCACACTTATAAAAACGGAAAGAGCAGTGTGCCAGGATTTTTGGAAGACTATGCATTTTGTATAGAGGCCTTTATCGATCTGTATCAAATTACCCTGGATGAAAACTGGTTAAACCGCTCAAACAGTCTGGCCAATTATACCCTTGAACATTTTCTTGACCACGAAAAAAAGATGTTTTATTTTACGTCAAAACTGGAGGATGCCATAGTGACCCGCAATTTTGAGTATCGGGACAATATGGTTCCCGCATCAAATTCGGTGATGGCCAAAAATCTCTTCCGGCTTTCAAAATATTTTGGCGAACGCTCCTATGGCGAACTATCGCAACAAATGTTGAAAAATGTACTGGCAGAAATAGCACAATATCCCAGCGGGTTTTCCAACTGGCTCGACCTACTGTTGAACCTGCAGGGAGATTTTTTTGAAGTCGTAGTAGTGGGGCCCGAGGCCCAAGAAAAGATCAAGACCATCAACAGCCACTACCTGCCCAATATTATCGTGGCGGGCAGTAAGGGCCAGGCTGCCGGGCCTTTATTTGAGAATAGGTTTGTGCCCAACCGCACCCTGATTTACGTATGCGTAAACAATAGTTGTAAACTTCCGGTGGAAGATACCCAAAAAGCAATTGAATCAATAAACTAAAAACAGAAACAGATTTTATGGAAAAATTTAATGACCTAGACGTTTACATTGAAGAATACGGACAGAAATTGATCGATTTTCTCCCAGACCTTATTGGGGCTATTTTGATCTTAATACTCGGCTTATGGCTCATCAAGCTCCTGAACCGGGTGGTGCGCAAATTCTTCGACAAAAAAGACTATGACCAAACCCTTGAGAACTTCATCGCCAGCCTAATCAACTGGGGGCTCAAGATTGTTCTGTTTGTGTTGGTCATTACGCAGTTGGGCGTAGAGTCGGCTTCCCTGGTGGCCATTATTGGTGCGGCAGGTCTGGCCGTGGGCCTGGCGCTGCAGGGCTCGCTGGCCAACTTTGCCGGCGGAGTGCTTATTTTGTTGTTAAAGCCCTTCCGCGTAGGCGACTTTATCAGTGCCCAAGGGGTTGACGGTACGGTCAAGGATATCTCGATTTTCAATACCCGGCTTACCACTTTCGGAAATCAACTGGCCATTATTCCGAACGGAAAATTGAGCAACGACAACATTATCAATTATTCTGCGGAAGGCATTAGAAGGGAAAGTATGTCTTTCGGTATTGGCTACGAAGACGATATAAAGAAAGCCAAGGAAATCCTGCTGAATTTGGTCATGGAGCAGAACGAGGTTATTAAAACCGAAGATAAAATGCCAATGGTGGCCGTAGCCGAACTGGCCGATAGCTCGGTAAACCTGACCCTGCGCTACTGGGCCAAAAATGAGGATTTCTGGAACCTACACTGGCTGGTGCTGGAAGAAGGGAAAACAAGATTGGAGGCCGGTGGCATTTCCATACCATTTCCCCAGCGGGATATTCACCACTATAATTTGGAGAAATTAAAAAAATAATCCTTAATTTGTAGGAAATAACCATAGGGCCCAAAATCCTATCTAAATATATTTAAAATGAAAAGACTACTAATTACCGCCTCCTTAATTCTTATGGCAGTGGCGGCATTTTCGCAGGCAAGGCAGAGCACCTATACCAGTGTGTATGACAGGACGATAGACATCAACCAGAAATCGCTGGCCTTTGGCCTGACCGAGGCGCAGTTTGACGCCATCAAGGACGAAGCCTATGCCAACCCAAATTTTCTGCAGGGAAAGATATTTCAGGGGGAGGAACTGTTAAAAGATGACGTGCTTATGCGCTATAATGCCTATGCCGATGAAATCGAAATCAAGAAAAATAAATTTGACGAAAACTACGGGGCCTTGATCAAGGATCCGGAAGTGTTTGTAAAGATTTACAATGACATATACCTTTTCGTGCCTTTCCAAGGCTCTAATGAAAATGGAGGATATTTTAACGTGCTCAGCGACGGGAAAACCTATGATCTTTACAAAAAGACGAAGGCCATTTACCGGGAACCCAAAAAAGCCGAGACAAATTACCAGCGCGACACCCCACCGTCATTTGAGAAGATAACTACCTATTATTTGGTCAAGGACGGCACTTTTCTTGAAATGCCGAACCGCAAATCGAAAATCATGAAAATGATGGACAGTAAGAAGAGTGAAATGAAAAGATTCATCAAGGAAAACGATATTGACCTCGACAAAGAGGCCGATCTGGTCAAGACCATTCAGTATTTTGATTCCCTTTTATAGAAAAGCGGATTAGCCTGGCAAAAATTCCTTGAGATAATAAGGCTCAAAATAAGCGACATCTTCGGTGTCGCTTATTTTGTATTTGGCCTCGGCCAATGAAGCCATTTCGCGCGCAGAGGGAAATACCCCTGTTTGGAAAACGGCATTTTCGTGATTGCAAATAGCTTCAAATTTTGCACTTCCATCCCCAAGAAAAACGGTTTTGCCATGCTCCAAATATTCGTGAAATGAATTTTGGTCCAATATCTCGGCCTTGATGCTCCGTATTTGCTCTACTTTTGAATTGAATACAGCTGAATAGACCTCCATTCTTCGGGCGTCGAGCATAGGAACAATATATGGCGCCTGGCATTGGGCTTTTCGCGCCAAAAGTTTTAAGGTATCAATGGAAATGAGCGGAATATCGAGGGCAAAACAAAGACCCTTGGCAGCCGATACGCCAATGCGCAAACCCGTATAGGAGCCCGGCCCCCTACCTACGGCCACGGCATGGATCTGGGCCATGGCGGTATTGCATTCGTTGAGCACTTCTTCTATAAAAACGTGGAGCTTTTCGGCGTGCGAAAACTTCTTGTTGTTCTCCTCCCGTTCGGCCACAACTTTACCATCAATGGCAAGAGCCACCGAACAGTTGGTAGTAGCAGTTTCCAAACAGAGTATTGTAGCCATTATTATTAGATTTTACCTTCAGGCGATTCCTTGGCCTCCACCTTATCACCGTCTTTTAAAAGTTTGGTGACCGTATTGTAGGGTCCAGAAATAACCGTTTCGCCAGCATTTAGTCCTTCTACTATCTCGATGTTGGTATCGTCCTGTATGCCAGTTTTAACCACACGCAGTTTGGCTTCATCATTCTCCTTTACAAAGACTGCCTCAAATTTTTCTTCTCCAATATTGGCCACCGTAGCAGGTTTATCGGTTTTGGTGGTATCAGATTTTATGACAATGGCACTAATGGGAATGGCGATGATATTTTTCTTCCTATTGGTGATAATATCAACGGTAGCTGTCATACCCGGGCGGAATGGGGAGTAGCTTTCGGGCTTTCCTTCCACCAAATCACTATAAGAATGGGGCAGGATGCGCACCTTTACCTTAAAGTTGGTAACCTGATCTGCGGCCAGCGCGGTTGCGGCACTATTGGCAATGGCCGTGACAATTCCTTTGAATTCCCGCTTTAGGTAGGCATCTACCTCAACAACCGCAGAATCGCCAACGGCGACCTTCACGATATCGTTCTCGTTTACATCAACCTCTACCTCCATATTTTGAAGGTTTGCCACGCGCACTATCTCGGTACCCGCCATTTGTGCGGTACCTACCACCCTTTCGCCCAGCTCTACCGAAAGTTTGGAGATGGTTCCAGACATAGGGGCGTAAATTGTGGTGCGCGAAAGGTTGTCAACAGATTGCTTTACGTTTGCGGCAGCACTCTGGACACTGTAGTAAGCCGCCTGGGCATTGGCCTGGGCCATTTCATAGTCGGCCACAGACTGGTCCCATTCAGATTTGGAAATGACGCCTTTTTCAAAAAGCATCTTATTGCGCTCATAGTTCAGCTTGGCATTTTTCTCGCTTGCCCGGGCCTGGGCCAATTGCGCCCGAACATTTTGAAGACCGGCCTGCGATTGCTTTACGGTAGCTTGAATCAGATCGGGATTGATCTTGGCCAGAAGGTCGCCCTTTTCCACGGTTTGTCCTTCCTTTATGGGCAGCTCAATGATTTCGCCAGACACTTCGGAAGAAAGGGCCACTTCCACCTCGGGCTGGATCTTTCCTGTGGCCGCTACGGTCTCGGTGATATCCAGTGGTTCTACCTTGGTAACCTCAACTTCTTTATAATCTCCGGATTTTCCGAACCAGCCGGCTTTTTTACCAACTATCAAAAGAATAATGAGAAGCACTGCAACCGCAATAAGCCAAGTAAGTGTTTTTTTCTTCATATTTAAAACTTTAATTCACTGGCAGGCACGCCGAAATATAGCTCCAAAACCTTCAGTTTGAAAATATAGTCAAATTTAGCCCTATTTACCTCAATACGGGCATTGTCAAACCTTACTTTTGACTGGCTGAAGTCGAAGGCATTGGTAAGGCCCACATCGTACCGATCCTTTGCATATTGGTATGCCAGCTCCTGCGATTCAAGGGCTACCTTGGCAGCCTCATAGGCTTTTAGGGCCCCATTGGCGTCTACATAGGCCTGGTACACGTTTGATTCCAGATCGAGCTCGGCCTGCTCTAGTTGGTATTTCGTGTTCTTTAGGTTAATCTTGTTACGCTTTACATTGGCGCGGGCAGAGAACCCGTTTAGAATAGGAATATTCAATTGCAGCCCATAGCCAATCCCATCATTGAGATATAATTGCTCAACAAAATCGCGGTTGAGTGGGTCATTGTCGGCATAACGAGTATTGTAACCAAAAAATGCCGAAAGTGTGGGGTAGTAATTTCCGCGTGAAATTTGAAGGTCCTTTTTAGCCAGTTCTACGTCCTTTTCGGCTATTTTCACTTCGGCGCGGGTTTGTTTGGCACTGGCGATTATTTCAGAAACATCCTTGTCTGCTATGCCGCCGTCTATGATTTCATAATCATTTTCGGCAATATCAAAGGTTGAATAATCTTTTATCAATAGAAGCTGTGCCAGACTTATCAGGGAAATTTTCACATTATTTTCGGCTACGGCTATCTGTTGCTTTTCATTGGCATTGGTGGCCTTTATCTCCAAAAGATCACCACGGGGAAGCGTGCCCGCATCAACAAGTTCATGGGTGCGCTTTAATTGGTCGAGGGTTACGGTATTCTGCGCACGCGCAACTTCAAGATTGGCCTTGTTGAGCAAAACCTGCAAATAGGAATTGGCAACGGCAAGGGCAATGTCGTCCTTCATCTTATCCAAACGATATTGTGCGGCAAGGCGGGAAAGTTTGGCACGTTGCAGTTGGCGCACGTTCTTCAGCCCATCAAAAAGGGTATAGCCCACATTTATGGCTCCAGAAGCCGAACCAAAGGTAGTGTTTTCCAACTGGTTGGTGGTGGGGTTTAAGCTAAGTCCCGTGTTTTTTGAGGCACTGGCATTGGCATTCAAGCTGGGAAGAAAGTTGCCGATGGCCTCGAGTTTTTCGGCCTCGGTCTGCTCTAGGTCCAGTTCGCTTTGTTTTACAGAGATGTTATTTTCAAGCGCATGGTTCACACATTCCTGCAGGGTCCATTTTTTGGACTGCGCCTGAAGCTGGATGCCGAGAAATAAAACGGATAAAAGAAGGACGGTTTTCTTCATAAAATATAGATTGCTGAATGAGTCTCTTATCATACCGAAGCGTTACAAAGGTTAAAATTTATTGACAGATATATGCGATTTTCAAAATGAAGGATTTGTTGCTACCATCAACCTCGGTTAGGGGAAGCGGTAACAGGCTTGAGCTGGTTCCAGACTTTTATTTTATCATTTTCCGAAACCCCGTTTTTGATTTCAACATCAATCCCGTCGCTGACGCCCAACTCAACATCGCGGCGCTCAAATTTTTGGTCGCCCACCATCACTTCCACAAAGGGCTGTTGGGTCTTGGGATCATATTGCACCAAGGCTTCCTTAATAGTTAGCACGCTGTCTGCCTTGGCCAAAATGATGGAGGCATTGGCACTCAAACCGGCACGGATAAAGGTTTGGGCGGTATCCAGATTTTTCATGGAGCCTTTTATTTCAAATTGGATGGCGCCGTTTTCATCTACTCCCTTGGGAGCTATATAATCCAGTTTGGCATCAAAGGTTTTGTCGGGCAGGGCCCCAACGGTTATTTTTAACGGGAGGCCTTCCTTAATCTTGCCTACTTCACTTTCGTCAACCTTGCCTTCAAAGATCATTTTATCAACATCGGCAAGGGTGGCGATGGTGGTACCGTCGTTAAAATTATTGGCCTCGATAACTTGGTTGCCGGTCTTTACGGGCACGTCCAGGACCATACCCGAAACGGTAGCCCTAATCTCGGTATTGGCCGAAGCGCCGAGCCCCGCCGTGGTTCCTGTTTTAACAATATCGTAATTTTGATTGGCGGCGGTAAGGTTTACCTGCTCCTGTTTCAAACGTTGCTGGGCTTGGTCAAAGGCCAGTTGGGCATTGTCAAATTCATTGGCCGAGATAACGCCTTTTTCAAACAATTCCTTTTGGCGGGCATAAATGCTCTTTTGGTTCTCAAAGGCCAGCCGGGCGGTTTCCACTTGGGTACGGGCACTGTTTATGTTGCTTTTGGCACTGTTTAGGGAAGAAACGTTGGGAACCACCTTTACCTTGGCAATAAGGTCACCTGCCTTGACCACTTCTCCGGCCTCGACAAAGATTTCATCAATAATCCCGGAGATATTGGGTTTTATGAGCACTTCTTCCTTGGGCACTATGCTACCCGTAGCCACGGTTTTCTTGACAATGGAGCCCACGGCCGGTTGTTGGGTTTCATAAATTACGGGGTCTTCTATGTTTTTGGAATACAGCCAATACATAGAAGTCACAAAGAGCACCGCAATGGCGACGAGAATGGTTATGGTTTTTGTTTTTTTCATCTTTTTAAAAATATTCAGTTTTATCGAGAAAATTATTCGGTTCGTAATGCTTCTACGGGTTTTACCTTAATGGCATTCTGGGCTGGAATCAACCCTGCCAACAGACCCGAAATTATCAAAATGGTGAGCGCTATGAAAACCACCCCAATATTTACCGATGGATTGAGAAACATCATCTCGCTGGTATCCATTTGGTCTAATTGGTAATTGACCAACCAAAGTACGGCACTGGCCAATACAATGCCGGCCATACCCGAAACGATGGTCAAAAAAATAGACTCGAGCAGTATTTGGGCCCGGATGCTCCAGGGAGTTGCGCCCAGGGCCCGGCGTATCCCAATTTCCTTGGTGCGTTCCTTGACCACGATCAACATTATATTGCTGATGCCGATGATACCCGATAGAAGCACCAAAACCCCCACGAAATAGGCTACCAGATTTAGGGCGGTAAACAGGCCCGTGATCTTGCTGTATTCCTGGTACAGGTCAAAATTTCCCACGGCCCTATCGTCGTTGGGATGTATGGAATGTCGGGTTTTTATCACATCGAAAACCTGTGATTTTAATTGGGTGATGGAATGGCCATCCTGTGCCGTTATGGCCATCCAGCCTACAATATCACCCATATTGAAAGCCTGCGAAAATGCTGTAAAGGGCACATAAATCTCTTTTTGCATCTCTTCGGGGTCGCCGTTGTTTCCCTTCTTTTTATAGGTACCGACCACCATGAAGTTTACGCCGTTTATCTTTATATAAGAACCCATTACTTCCTCTCCGGGTTTGTAAAGGGCCTTTTGTACGCCACTTCCTATTATGGCTACCTTTCGCTTTTGGTCTATATCGGAATAATTGATAAACCTGCCCGAGGTAATGTCCATTGGCTGCTGCTCGATAATTTCGGGATAATCGCCATACACATTGAAAGCCCCCGTTTGTAGACCGCGCACTACGTTGTTGCTGCCACGGAAACCGCCCAATTGGTTTCTGGGCGATACAAAGCGCAGGCCGGGCACCTGTTGCTTGATGGCAGCAACATCGTCTGTCTTAAAATTGTATCGGCGGCCCTTGGGCAATCCTTTGTAGGGTTGGGAAGCCGTTTGCGACCACATAAACATGGAATTGGTGGCCATGCCGTTAAAACCCTGCTTTATTCCGTTTTCAAGTCCGTTGCCGGCCGCCAGTAGAATTACGAGGATGAAGATGCCCCAAAGCACCCCAAAGGCCGTCATGATCGTACGGAAACCATTGCTGCCCAAGGCCTCGATAATTTCGTCCCAACTGTCCTTGCTAAATAGCTTACTCATCACGCAGTGCCTCTATAGGTTTAATATTGGCTGCCCGGTATGCAGGGAAAAAGCCTGCAATGGCCCCCGCCACAATAAGAATAAAGACCGTGGTGATGGCTACCGAGAAATCAACCGATGGATTGCGGATATAATCCGTTTCAATAAAAGGACCTACCAGCTGCAGCAAGAACAGGCTAAAAATAAGCCCTACGAAACCCGCGATGGCCGTTACGAAAATGGCCTCGTGCAGAATCATTCCGATGATGGACCAAGGCTGTGCGCCTATAGCTTTGCGCACTCCAATTTCCTTGGTGCGTTCCTTGACGATTATAAGCATAATATTGCTTACACCTACTACCCCGGCGATTATGGTACAAATGCCCACGCCCCAAAAAAACCAGCGTATCATATTGTTGAGATCATAAAAACGCTTGGCGTTTTCAAGGGAGTTATTTACGTTGATGGCTCTTTCATCCAAAGGCGATACGGTATGTCTGGTTTTTAGATCATTTTCCAGTTGGGCGGAAAATGCCTCTGATGCGGCGAGCGCTTCCTCATAAGTGTCATGCTTGTTAAGCGTAAAGGCCATGGACCTTAGTTTGTCGCCCGCATTATAAACCCGCTGGGCGGTGGTCAAAGGAATAAAGATGCGGGTTTCCTCGCGTTCGCCACCCGGATCGGAATAAATGCCCACGACCTTATATTTTATTCCTCCTATATCAATATACTCTCCTATGGCCTGTTCTCCTTTAAAAAGGTCTAAAAACACCTGATGCCCGATAACTGCATTTTTCTCAAAGGAATTGAGATCGCCCTGGTTTATATACCTTCCGGCGACGAGGGTTTCATTTTCAAGAAATTGATAATCGCCCCGTACGCCCTCAACCCGGTAACTTCCGTTTTCTTTTTTATAGGTAGTCAATTGTCCCCAGCGGCTGAAAACACCCGATTTTAGTTCCAGGTTATCGAAATTTTTGTTTACGGCCATTTCATAATCACGATTGTCCAGTTCAATGCGCCGGCCGGGGTTCATTCCTTGGTACTCAACAGAAGTTACATTGGCCCAAACGCTTATCCGGTTTTTGGCGTCGTTTTCAAATTCTTTTTCTACGCCGTTTGACATACCCTGCCCAATGGCCAACAGGATGACAAGAATAAAAATACCCGAGGCAACGGAAAGCCCCGTGAGAAAGGTTCGCAATTTATTTTTGCGAATGGCTTCAAATATTTCCTGCCACCGTTCCATGCTAAACATAGGCTTGATCTTTGGCCCGTACCTGGTTTACCACGCTATCGTCAATAATCAATCCGTCCTTGAGGTTTACTATGCGCTTGGTCATGTGGGCAATATCCTCCTCGTGTGTAACGATAAGGATGGTCTTGCCTTCGTCGTTTATTTCCTGGATAAGCTCCATGACCTCATAGGAGGTTTTGGTATCCAGCGCCCCGGTGGGTTCATCGGCCAGCAACACTTTGGGGTCACTGGCAAGGGCCCGGGCAATGGCCACCCTTTGTTTTTGGCCGCCTGAGAGTTCGTTGGGCAGATGCGAGGCCCAGTTGGCCAATCCTACCTTTTCCAGATAATGCATGGCTTTTTCGGTACGTATGTTTCTTTTTACCCCTTGATAATATAAGGGCATAGCCACATTGTCAAGGGCAGTTTTATAGTTGATGAGATTGAAGGATTGAAAGATGAATCCCAAGAATTTATTTCGGTAACGGGCTGCTACCTTTTCATTCAGGTTTTTGATAAGTGTGCCGTCTAGGTGATAGGTACCCTCATCGGCCTCATCAAGAATGCCCAGGATATTGAGGAGGGTTGACTTGCCGGAACCGGAGGAACCCATAATGGCAACCATTTCACCTTCAGAAACCGAAAAATTTATCCCTTTTAAAACATGGAGTGAATTTTTGCCCATGTGATATGACTTGTGAAGGTTTTGAATGGTTATCATTATAAAATTTTTGCCACAAAATAAAGGAGGAAATCTCCCTTAAATGTGAAATTCCTGTTAATAATTATGTCGGGGATATCGGTTTTTAAAATAAGACTTAAAAAACCTGTAGTTGTTACAAAAGAGGAGCGTTTTTATGCCTTTTTATTTTCGCGGGCCTTTTTGCGGCTTCTATAGATGGCATACCCCACACCACCAATGAGCAGGTAGGGAAATATCATGAGATAGACAATTCCATTATTGATTCCTTTGGCGGCCTGGCCTCCATCCTCGCTTTCCAAAACGGCTCGGCACATGGCACACTGCGCTTCGGCAGGAATGGCCATCAGCAGAAGTATAATTATCAAGACCAGAATTTTAGTTTTCATTTTTTTTAATCATATTTTGCTAATAGTAGGGAGCGATCATCAAATAGACAATTACGCCACTCACGGCCACGTACAGCCA
>CAYSLM010000060.1:0-15532 GCA_964431895.1 uncultured Aequorivita sp. | reverse complement strand
GGGCGACATTGTGGTTGATGCCATCTTTGGAATTGGCTTGAACAGGCCACCTGAGGGGTGGGTGAAAAAGCTTATTCAACATCTCAACCATTCCGAAGCATTGCGTCTGGCCATTGACGTGCCCAGTGGGCTCTATCCCAACAAACCCTTGGAAGACCGCGAAGCCGTTTACAAGGCCAAATTTGTCCTGACTTTTCAACTTCCCAAACTCACTTTCTTTCTACCGGACAGTGCCTCTTTCGTTTCGGGATTCAAAATTTTGGACATTGGCCTCGATGCCAATTTTATTGACCATGCAGAACCGCTCGCAACCTTCATAACGCGGCCACAGGCCAAACAATATTATATACCTCGAGAAAAGTTTGGCCATAAGGGCACCTACGGCCACAGTCTTATAATAGCTGGCAGTTATGGAAAAATAGGTGCCGCCATCCTTGCCACTACGGCAGCGCTAAAGACCGGTGCGGGAATGGTAACGGCCTTTGTACCGAAATGTGGATACCAAATCATGCAAATATCGGTGCCGGAGGCTATGGTGCTTACCGATGATAAAGAGAACCATTTGAGTGCTATCTCTTTTGGGTTTGAACCTTCCGCCATGGCCATTGGGATGGGTATTGGGAAAGCAAAAGAAACCTTGGAAGCCTTTCAGGAATTTCTTCGGAAAGCCGAAAAACCCTTGGTTATCGACGCCGACGGGCTAAACTTGATTTCAGAAAATAGTGGGTTGTTGCAATATATTCCAAAGAATTCCATTCTTACCCCACATCCTGGCGAGCTGAAGCGCTTGATAGGGGAGTGGGAAAATGATTTTGACAAACTGGAGAAGACAAAATCGTTTTCCAAAAAGCACCAGGTAATCGTTGTTATTAAAGGCGCCTATACCATTACCATTCAAGAAGATTCACTCTTCGTCAATTCCACCGGAAATCCCGGAATGGGTACGGCTGGCAGCGGCGATGCCTTGAGCGGAGTGATAACCGGCCTGCTTTCCCAAAGTTACAAGCCCTTGGAAGCTGCCATTTTCGGGGTATATCTGCACGGTTCCGCTGGCGATATTGCGGCCTTCCAAAATGGTCCTGAGGCCCTAACTGCCCGCGATATCATTGATAATCTCTCTCAGGCCTATATTGAACTGGATTATGACGAGAACCAAAAAGAAATTTATCCCCAAAAAGAAAGCCGCGAAAACCCAATTTAGTTATCGCGGCCAGTTTTGTAAGCTATTCAAAGAGCTATAGTAGATCGTTCAACATTACGGTCAAGGCCGGATCAGATGGCCGGGGCGCATCTGCGGAAACTATCTGGCCCTGTGGATCAATGAGGATAAACCGTGGAATGCCCAAAATGGCGTAATCCTGTACAAATTTTGATTGCCAATTATTGTCGGCCATAAGTTGAATTCCACCCAATTCCTTCTCTTTTACCATCTGTTTCCATTTTTCATAATCCTTGGGCTCGTCTATGCTTATGCTCACAAACGCTATGTTTTTATCGTGGAATTCCCTTTCCACTTTCTTTAAGGCGGGAATTTCACGTAGGCAAGGCCCGCACCAGGTGGCCCAAACATCTATATACACATACTTTCCCGTTAAATCGTCGAGTTTGGTGGTACCGCCATTGTGGTTTTCATAGTTGAAAGCAGGCGAGGGGTTGCCGGCGGTAAGCCCTTTCAGCTTTTCATAGCGCGTGGTGATTTTGGCCAGATTTTCCGCATCTGGGTTGCTGTTTTTATAAATGCTATAAGCACTGTCTAAAGTAGCATCGGGTTTTAGGCCAAATTGCAGGAAAGAGCTCATCAATCTATCCTTGGCATACCCATCGGGCAGCGAAGCATCGACCTTTTTCAAATAAAGAAGGTTATGGTCGTTATCGCCACTTGCGAAAGTATCTTGGTTTACCAATCTATTGTAATGGGCCTCCAACAAATCTTGATAAGTTTTTGAGTTTCTAAATGCCAAGGTATCCTTATAATCTATTCCCTGCAAGGCATCATAAAAATTGCCGGAAACCCTAAAATCTTCATCTCCCGTGTAGTAGCGGTGGGCGTCTCTAAAATTTTCAATCATAAGGGCGCGGGTGTAGGCATCTTCTTGGGAAAGCCTTTTTTTGAAATCGGAATCGGAAATCTGATAGCTTGCATAGAGACTGTCCACTATTTTTTGATTGCTATCAAGTTGTCTTAGAAAATCGGTTTCGTTTGCCGAAAAAAGCTCCCGGTTGTTTACATGCTGTTCTTCCCAAAGAAAGCGGGCCGCGAGAAAATTATTGATACTTCCCAGATCGCCCGAATATTGGAGGCTTTCATCAAATTGTGAGGCATCGATATTTACGTTGAGGTTCGTTCCTTTCTCAAGATAGATGCCCGTCCTTTCACGACCCACGTATAGGTCATAAAAACCATTCTCTTTTAAAAAAATAGTATCATTAAAGGAGCCGTTGGGTTTTATGGGAATACGGGCCTCGAGATCATTTCCCACAATCCTGGCCGTGTTTGCATCACTGTTTGTGACCGTACCTTCAATGATGGAATAGGTGGGTTTTTCTTCCTGTTTGCAGGAAATCACCAACAGCACCAGCAGTGCCACGAGGAAGTTCTTCATGGTTTATGGGTTTTTTGTTTAGGAAGTAAAAGTATAAATGTCAATACCAATTCCCATCATCCCAAACTGTTAATTTTAATTAAAGAAGAAAAAATACCATTTGCTGAAAAGGATTTCTTTTTGAAATCCATAAATCTGGTGCGTACTTTAAAAAAATGTACTTTTGCACAACCAATATCTTCCCTCATGAATGAAACGCACTACATAAGTTCTGAAATACTTGATTTGGCTTCCATAAAGGATATTGTGGAAAACAGAAAGTCGCTCGCTCTTTCCGAGGAAGCACAGCTCAATATCAAAAAATCGCGTCAATACCTCGATCATAAAATAAAGAACAACGACACGCCCATTTACGGCATCAATACGGGTTTTGGGTCGTTGTGCAATGTCAAGGTGTCACCGGAAAACCTATCGCGACTACAGGAAAACCTGGTGATGTCCCACGCCTGCGGTACAGGTGAGATTGTTCCCAAGCCCATAATAAAATTGATGCTCCTTTTAAAGGTTCAGTCGTTGAGTTATGGGTATAGCGGCGTACAGATGGCCACTGTTGAACGGTTGGTCGACTTTTACAACCGCGATATCCTGCCGGTCATTTATACTCAGGGCAGCTTGGGCGCCTCGGGCGATTTGGCGCCCCTTGCCCATCTCTCTCTTCCCTTGTTGGGAAAAGGGGAGGTGTTTTATGGAGGGGAGCGGATGGCAACCGAAAAGGTACTCGAAAAGTTTGATTGGCAACCCATCTCACTCCAGGCCAAAGAAGGCTTGGCCCTGCTTAATGGCACCCAATTTATGAGTGCTTATGGCATATACTGCCTGTTGAAAAGCTACAAGCTCTCGTACTTGGCAGATTTGATAGGGGCGGCGTCTGTGGATGCGTTTGACTGTAATATGAGCCCTTTTAATGCGCTGGTGCATTTGGTAAGACCGCATAGGGGGCAGGTAAAGACTGCGGAACAAATTCTCGAATTCCTTAACGGAAGTGAATTGGGCCTTTCCGAAAAGAAAAACGTTCAAGATCCGTATTCATTTCGGTGTATTCCCCAAGTTCACGGGGCCACAAAAGACACCTTGCAATTTGTAAGCAAAACATTTAAAACGGAAATAAATTCGGTGACCGACAATCCAAACATCTTCGTAAAAGATGATGTAATTATTTCTGGCGGAAATTTCCACGGCCAGCCTCTGGCCCTGGCCTTGGATTATTTGGGCATTGCCATGGCCGAGCTGGGAAATATTTCGGAACGACGAATATACCAACTTGTTTCGGGCTTGAGGGGCTTGCCCGTCTTCTTGGTTAACAATCCAGGTTTAAACAGCGGATTTATGATTCCCCAATATACTGCCGCGGGTATTGTAAGCCAAAACAAACAACTGGCCACCCCTTCCTCGGTAGATTCCATCGTATCCTCAAATGGTCAGGAAGACCACGTAAGCATGGGCGCCAATGGCGCAACAAAATGTTTGCGTATCATTGAAAATGTGGAAACCATATTGGCCATTGAACTGATGAACGCCTCGCAAGCCTTGAGATTTAGAGAGCCGAAAAAAACGTCGCCCTTTGTAGAATCCTTTATAAAGCCTTACCGGTCTATTGTGCCATTTGTGGAGAACGACCGGGTGCTGGCCGATGACATTCACGCCAGTGTTGCATTCTTGCAATCGATGGATGTTGACTCGGAAATATTATTTGGCTGATTTCAACTTATTCCAATTGATCGGTAATGAAGAAAAGCGTCCTAAACCTTGCCATTTTGTTTTTTGTCCATTTGGGTTTTTCCCAAAACTACAAGCCCTTGCTCGCCAATGTAAATGAGTGGCATTTCACCAACTGTTATTTTGGCTGCGTGACCGATGTGTATTACACAGACGGAGATACACTGGTGGAGGGCAAAACTTATAAGATTTTGGACGGCTATCATTATATTTCGCGAACCTTTCTCCTACGGGAAGACATTCCAAACAAAAAGGTTTATATCAAAATTCTCAACCACACCGCAGATGAGGTTTTGCTATATGACTTCGGCCTTAACCAAGGCGATATTTTCAATATGGAGAACCCCATCACGCCATTTCCTCGGAACGGTGGCCCCTTTGTTCTCGATTCCATAGTAAGCAAGCCCTTGGCAGATGGCAACCTGTACCGCCATTTTTATTTTTCACCCACGCCGGGCAATACCAACAGTTCAGAAAATGCAGTCTGGGTAGAGGGCGTAGGCTCACTTTCCCTTATCAATGCACCGGGTGGCCATCCAAACGTCAATGGAGTAGGGCAGCTGAGCTGCTCTTTTAAAAATTCGGAAGTTATTTATACTAACCTTGATTCTATTTCAAATTGTTTCCCCATCATTTTAGGGACGGGAAAGAATATTTTGGCTGAAGTTCTTATTACAGGAAAAAACGATAATGACCAAATCAGATTGACCCACACACAAAATGTGCAAAATGTGAAGGTGTATGGTCTTTCGGGGAAACTACTTCAATCGAGAAAAAATGATGGAAATGATTTTTTGGATCTGGACTTATCTTCTTACAGTTCCGGTCTATATCTAATTGAAATAAAGGGAAGGGGTAAAGCGCGCCGAATTGTTAAGGTGGGTAAATAGCGATATTTTTTCAGTTAAAATTATTTCGGGCCTTATTTATAGTTTCGTTTATCCACGCCTCTGCATCGGCCAACTTTTCAAAATGCCGTAAGGGCTGTTTTAGAAAGCGTTTTTCAACCTCTATATTGCTCACCCTTATACCATCTTTGGAAACTACCGCAAAAGCGACCAGATTTTCGATGGTCGAGGTCTTTAAATAAACCATCGGATTGACCGCGTAGGAATTCTTGCGGTGGGTGATGTATCCAAACGGTCTGTTTCCAAAATAGTCATGGGCAATCTGGGCCAGGATATCATTGTATCGGGGTTCTACGGTGATGCCTTCGTTCATGATGGCTACAACATAGTTTTCAAAAATCTGAATTTGGCCAATATCATATTGAAGGGTCGTCTTCATCGCGTCTGTTTTGTCTTTCTAAGTTAAGCAATAATTATAAAAAAAATCCCCAAATCTAAAAATAAGGGGATCTTTTCTTTAAAATATACAGAATTAATCAAGATTCGGTAGTTTTCTTCTGCTTCTTGATTTTGATGGTCAAAGCATCTGCCTTCTCGTCAAGGTCCATCGTAATACTATCGCCTTCCTGCAAACTGCTGTTGATGATTTCCTCGGCCAGCGCATCCTCAATATATTTTTGGATGGCACGGTTCAGCGGTCTGGCTCCGTACTGTTTGTCAAAACCTTTGTCTGCAATGTAATCTTTGGCCTTATCGGTGAGTTTGAGCTGGTAACCCAGGTCAGCGATACGGGCAAAGAGCTTATTGAGCTCGATATCGATGATTTTGTGGATGTCTTCCCGCTCCAGGGCGTTGAATATCATCACATCATCAATACGGTTTAGGAATTCCGGCGCAAAGGTTTTCTTTAGGGCGTTTTCGATAACGCTTTTGGTATGCGCTTCTTCCTGGCTCTTTTTGGCTGCGGTTCCAAAACCAACGCCTTGGCCAAAGTCCTTGATCTGCCGGGCCCCAATATTGGAGGTCATAATGATGATGGTATTTCTAAAATCGATCTTCCTACCCAAACTATCAGTCAGGTAGCCATCATCCAATACCTGCAGAAGCATATTGAACACATCTGGATGCGCCTTTTCAATTTCATCAAGCAGTACCACGGCATACGGCTTTCTTCTAATCTTTTCAGTAAGTTGGCCGCCTTCCTCGTAGCCCACATAGCCCGGAGGTGCACCCACCAGTCTGGAGATGGCAAATTTCTCCATATACTCGCTCATATCAATACGTACCAGCGCGTTTTCCGAATCAAAAAGCTCGCGGGCCAATACTTTTGCCAACTGGGTCTTGCCCACACCGGTTTGCCCCAAAAAGATAAACGAACCGATAGGTTTGTTGGGATCTTTGAGTCCGGCACGGTTCCGTTGGATGGCTTTTACCACCTTTGCGACAGCCTCGTCTTGGCCAATAACCTTTCCTTTAATGCGATCGGGCAGGGCAGCGAGTTTTGAACTTTCAGTCTGTGCAATTCTGTTTACGGGTACTCCGGTCATCATAGAGATCACCTCGGCCACGTTTTCCTCACTCACGGTTTCCTTGTGAAGTTTTGACTCTGCTTCCCACTGCTCCTGCTGGGTGGCAAGATCCTTTTCCAGATTCTTCTCATCGTCGCGCAGTTTGGCCGCTTCCTCATATTTCTGTTTTTTGACCACAGAATTTTTTAGCTCGCGCACCTCTTCCAGTTTCCGTTCAATTTCCAGGATTTTTTTCGGAACGTGGATGTTGGTAATATGCACACGCGACCCGGCCTCATCCATGGCATCAATGGCCTTGTCTGGCAGAAAACGCTCTGTCATATATCTATTGGTAAGTTTTACGCAGGCCTCAAGGGCTTCATCGGTATACAGCACGTTGTGGTGGGCCTCATACTTGTCCTTAATGTTTTTGAGAATTTCGATGGTCTCCTCGACCGTGGTAGGCTCTACCAGAACTTTTTGGAAACGGCGTTCCAAGGCTCCATCCTTTTCAATATACTGGCGATACTCATCAAGGGTTGTGGCGCCTATGCACTGGATTTCTCCACGCGCCAGAGCGGGCTTGAACATATTGGAAGCATCGAGTGAGCCTGTGGCCCCACCAGCACCTACAATGGTGTGTATTTCATCTATGAAGAGAATAATGTCGTCATTCTTTTCAAGCTCGTTCATTACCGCTTTCATACGCTCCTCAAACTGGCCGCGGTATTTGGTGCCGGCCACGAGGCTGGCCAGATCGAGGGTGACCACTCGTTTTTCATAGAGTATTCGCGATACTTTCCGTTGAATGATCCTAAGGGCGAGACCTTCGGCAATTGCCGATTTTCCCACGCCTGGCTCACCTATGAGCAGCGGGTTGTTTTTCTTCCTTCTACTCAAGATCTGGGATACGCGCTCTATTTCCTTTTCGCGACCCACAACGGGGTCTAGCTTTCCTTCTTCGGCCAGGGCAGTAAGATCTCTACCAAAATTATCCAAAACAGGGGTTTTGGACTTTTTGTTGGTCTTGGCCGAAGAACCGGAAAAAAGATTTTCCTTTGCTTTGTCCTCAGGCCCGGTATCGTCATCATTTGGAAATGATTCGGCACTTGGGCTGTCTATATAATCATCGTCATTGGTAATCATAAGCTTGAATTGATCCCGCACCCCATCATAATCCACCTTCATTTTGTTTAGCAGCTTGGTGGTTGGGTCGTTCTCATTTCTCAAAATGCACAACAACAAATGGGCGGTATTGATTGAATTGCTCTGGAAGAGCTTGGCTTCCAGAAAAGTGGTTTTCAGGGCCCTTTCGGCCTGCCGGGTAAGATGTAGGTTCTTTTTATCATTGGTGTCTACAACCGTTCCAGGATTAGCGGGGCTCAATATCTCTACCTTTCGTCTCAAATGGTTTAGGTCAATGGCCAGGGCATTAAGAATGGTCACGGCCTTGCCGTTGCCATCTCGCAATAGCCCGAGCATTAAATGTTCGGTGCCAATAAAATCGTGACCCAACCGCAGGGCTTCTTCCTTGCTGTAGGCTATAACGTCTTTAACTCTTGGGGAAAAATTATCTTCCATATTTTAATCTCCTCTTTCTTTAAAACTACTAAATTAACCAAAATAGGACAAAAACTGTTCCTCTTTGAAATCATTTTAGTAAAAGGACGAAATATATGGCGGAATTCAAAATGTACTACCAGATAGTTATTAACGGTTCACACCCCCAAATTTGTTAATAAATTCGTGAATAAAGGGTGGCAAAAAGCCCCGTTAAGCCTACAAAAAAGCGTATCTTGCCCCGTTAGTATAACTATGATAATTAATTCTATTTTTTATGGCTGAAGGCGAGAAATTAATCCCCATAAACATTGAAGATGAAATGAAATCGGCTTACATTGATTATTCAATGTCGGTCATCGTGTCACGTGCCCTGCCAGATGTGCGCGACGGTATGAAACCCGTTCACCGCAGAGTCTTGTTCGGAATGCATGAACTGGGCGTACGGGCCACGGGGGCACATAAAAAATCGGCCAGAATCGTGGGGGAGGTCCTCGGTAAGTACCACCCGCACGGCGACACCTCCGTTTACGACGCTATGGTGCGCATGGCCCAGGAGTGGAGCCTGCGGTATATGTTGATAGACGGGCAGGGTAACTTTGGCTCTATAGACGGCGACAGCCCAGCCGCCATGCGATATACCGAGGCCCGAATGCAAAAGATTTCTGAGGAAATGTTGGCCGACATCGACAAGGAGACCGTTGACCACCAGCTCAATTTTGACGATACCCTTAAGGAACCCACCGTGCTTCCCACAAGAGTACCAGGGCTACTTATTAATGGCGCATCGGGAATTGCCGTGGGTATGGCCACAAACATGCCGCCCCATAACCTTACCGAGGTAGTAAATGGCACAATCGCCTATATTGATGACCACGATATTGAAATTGACGCACTCATGCAGCACATCAAGGCTCCCGATTTCCCTACCGGCGGAGTCATTTATGGCTATGAAGGCGTGCGCGAGGCATTCCATACCGGGCGCGGTAGGGTGGTCATGCGGGCCAAGGCCCACTTTGAGGAAGTCAATGGCCGGGAGTGCATCATCGTGACCGAAATACCCTATCAGGTAAATAAGGCGGAAATGATAAAAAAGACCGCCGATATGGTAAACGAAAAGAAGATTGAGGGCATTTCCAACATCCGTGATGAAAGTGATAGGAAAGGTATGCGCATTGTATATATCTTGAAGCGCGACGCTATTCCAAATATTGTTCTCAATACTCTTTTTAAATACACCGCGCTGCAGTCAAGCTTCAGTGTAAACAACATTGCACTGGTTAATGGGAGGCCACAATTGTTGAACCTTAAAGACCTGATACACTATTTTGTGGAGCACCGCCACGAAGTTGTGGTTCGGCGTACCGAATACCTGCTGCGGAAGGCAGAGGAACGCGCCCATATCCTGGAAGGCCTAATCATTGCGTCAGATAATATTGACGAAGTAATCCGCTTGATACGCGCCTCATCAAACGCCGAGGAAGCTAGGGGAAAGTTGATGGAGACCTTTGAGCTTACCGAAATTCAGGCTAAGGCCATTGTGGAAATGCGCTTGCGCCAACTTACCGGTCTGGAACAGGACAAGCTGCGCAGCGAGTACGAAGAGTTGATGAAAACCATTGAAGACTACAAGGATATCCTTGCCCGGAAGGAGCGCCGTATGCAAATAATCAAGGATGAACTTGCAGAAATACGTGACAAGTACGGAGACGAGCGCCGATCTACCATTGAATATTCCGGTGGAGACGTAAGCATTACAGACCTGATTGCCGATGAACAAGTGGTGATTACCATTTCGCACGCCGGATATATCAAACGAACTTCGCTTTCCGAATACAAAACACAAAATAGGGGAGGTGTGGGCCAAAAAGCCTCGGCTACCCGAAACGAAGATTTTCTCGAGCATCTATTCGTAGGCACCAACCACCAATACATGCTCTTCTTTACCCAAAAGGGAAAATGTTTCTGGATGCGGGTTTTTGAAATTCCCGAAGGCACCCGTACGTCAAAAGGAAGAGCAATACAAAACCTGATAAATATCGAGCCCGATGACAAGGTAAAAGCGTTTATATGTACCCAAGATCTTAAGGATGAGGAGTACATCAATAGTCATTTCGTGATTATGGCAACCAAAAAAGGACAAGTCAAAAAGACGCCTTTAGAGCAGTATTCCCGCCCGCGGTCAAACGGTATCAATGCCATTACCATCCGTGAGGATGACGAACTACTCGAGGCCAAGTTAACCACCGGCGATAGCCAGGTAATGCTCGCGGTAAAATCTGGAAAGGCTATACGTTTTGAAGAGGAAAAAACCCGACCCATGGGCAGGAACGCCTCGGGGGTAAGAGGTATTACCCTTAGCGGGAAAGAAGATGAAGTAATCGGGATGGTCGCGGTAAACGATAACGATTCAGATATACTCGTGGTATCTGAAAACGGCTACGGAAAAAGATCGTCTATTGAAGACTACCGAATCACCAATCGCGGTGGGAAAGGGGTGAAAACCATCAATATTACGGAAAAAACAGGTAAATTAGTGGCTATCAAGAATGTAACCGACGATGACGACATTATGATCATCAACCGTTCTGGGATTGCCATCAGAATGTCTGTGGCAAATCTCAGGGTTATGGGCCGGGCCACCCAAGGTGTCCGCCTCATTAAGGTGAGGGAAGACGATGCCATTGCCGCCGTGGCCAAAGCCATGAAAGATGAAGATGATTCAGAAAATGAAGACCAGTCCCTTTCTGAAAACAATGGCACCACTCTTGATAATAACGAAGCACAAACCGAAAATAACGAATAAACCTTAACACATGAAAACACGAATTTTAGTAGCCGGCCTGGTGTTTGCCACCACGCTTTCCTTTGCCCAAAAAAGGGAAATACGCAAGGCCGAGAAAGCCGTAAAATCAAATGAATACAATGAAGCATTAGATTATCTAAATGAGGCAGAACCCAATATCGGCTCGGTTGATTCTGATATGAAAGCCCAATATTATGCCGTAAAAGGCGAGGCCCTATTGGGGACCGCCCATAACGATCTTGCCAAGTTGAAAGGCGCAGCCTCCGCATTTGCCGAAGCCCTCGCTCTCAACCCCAAGATCGAGTCGCAAATAGCCGCTCCGCTGCAAAACCTTCGGGCAGCTCTGATTAATGGGGCAATTCAAGACCAAAATGCAGGCCGGTACCAGCAGGCCACCGAAAAACTATACACCAGCTATACGGTGAGCAAGGAGCCTTCAGATCTTTATTACGCTGCCGGGAATGCCGTTAACGGAAAAGATTACGATACGGCCCTGAAATATTACCAGATGCTTTTGGATATGGGCTACACCGGGGAAACCACCGAATTTGTGGCCACCAACAAAGAAACCGGTGAGGTAGAGCCTTTTGAAAGTGAGAATGTACGAAATATCGCCGTAAAATCAGGACAGTACATTAAACCAGAAACACGCGTTACGGAATCGAAAAAAGGGGAAATCCTTCGGAATATGACGCTTATTTACCTAGACCAAGGCAATAATGAAAAAGCCATAGCCCTAATGAAGGAGGCCCGTGCCGAAAACCCAGATGATACCTACCTTATGCGAGCCGAAGCTGACATGAGCTATAAAATGGGCGATGTGAAAAGATATAATGAGCTTATGGCCAAAATCGTAGCATCAGACCCTGAAAATCCGGAAATATATTTTAACCTTGGAGTGGGCAGTGCCGAAATTGGAGAAAAGGAAAAAGCCATTGAATATTACAAAAAAGCTTTGGAACTAAAACCAGATTATGAGGCAGCCCTGATCAACATAGCCGTTTTAAAACTTTCCGCGGAGGATAAATTGGTTGAGGAAATGAACAGTTTGGGCAACACCCGGGCCGATAATCAGCGATATGATGAACTAAAAGAGCAGCGCAAGCAGATATACAAGGAAACCTTGCCGTATCTGAACCAAGCCCTTAAACTCAACCCCAATAATCCAGAGGTGGTAAGAACGCTTATGAACATTTATGGGCAGCTTGCCGACGATGCAAAATACAAGGAAATGAAATCCAAATTGGAAACCTTGGAGAAACAAGGGTAGATCAAAGTCAATTCTATGTTTTAAAAAAAGGAAGCCCATTTTTATGTGGGCTTCTTTTTTTTTAAACAATTCTTTTTATCACCCGAAGCTTATGGGTATGCCGTCGTAAATCGTAGTTAAAGATGCCGCTGTGGTCAAGTCGGTCTATGCGTACTTTTCCGTGGGCGTGGATTATGTAGTTGTCTGCCATGATAATGCCTACGTGGGTAATCAAGCCTTCTTCGTTATCAAAAAATGCCAGATCTCCAGGTTCGCTTTCCTCAATAAAACTCAAAGCCTCTCCTTGGGTAGCTTGCTGGCTTGCATCGCGCTTCAGATGATAACCATTCCGTTTATAGACCATTTGCGTGAGACCGCTGCAATCAATCCCGAAAGGCGTTTTTCCGCCCCATAGATAAGGGGAGTTTAGATAGAGCAGTGCAGTTTCTACCAATTGATTTTTTGGCTTTTCTCCTGAAATCTTATGGCCTTCAAAACGATGTTTCAGAAAATTGGCGGCAGAAACATTACTTCCCATACAAATGGAGAGTAGTTGGTTTTCCGAAGTGGAGACCACATCAACCAAATCTGAGGAACATTTCAAGGTCAAGTTTTCAAACTCTGTATAATCTTCGGCCGGGATAAGTCGGAATTGTTTATTGTCCATCCAGCCCTCATACCCATCAAATGCCAACCTGATGCGGCTCCATTTCTTCCGAGCCTCCAAGATTTTGAAATGCTCGCCATACAGCACCTGCGAAACCATTTCGCTTGCGTCTGAAGCCTCGGCACGTAGAGCCACGAGGCTTAAATTGCAGATACCGTATTCCATTCAGTAGTGATTGAAGTGTGTTACGGTGAGTTAGTTGTCGACATTCTCAATGACCATGGCCGAGGCCCCGCCACCGCCATTGCAAATAGCTGCGGCACCTATTTTTGCATTGTTCTGTTTCAGCACATGGAGCAGGGTGATTAGAATGCGCACGCCGCTGCAACCCAGTGGGTGGCCCAGTGACACGGCGCCCCCGTTGACGTTTACGTTACTGTCGTCTAGCCCGAGAATTTTCATATTGGCCAGCCCCACTACAGAGAAGGCTTCATTAAATTCAAAATAATCTACATCCTGAATATCAATATTTGCTTTTGCCAACGCCTTGGGCAATGCCTTGGCCGGTGCCGTGGTAAACCATTTGGGCTCTTGGGCGGCATCGGCATAGCTTTTAATATAGGCCAATGGCTGCAGATCCAGCTCTTTCGCCTTTGCCTCACTCATAAGCACCATGGCCCCTGCACCGTCGTTTATGGTAGATGCATTGGCAGCCGTTACGGTTCCATCCTTGGAAAAGGCCGGGCGCAACGAAGCAATTTTGTCCATCTTCACATTTTTATATTCTTCGTCTTCAGAAACCGTGATGGGCTCTCCCCGGCGCTGGGGTACCTCAACCGGGATAACTTCTTCCTTAAACTTTCCATCGGCCCAGGCTTTGGCCGACCGCTCGTATGATTTGATGGCGAAGGCATCCTGCTCTTCCCTCGAAAAATTGTATTCGGTAGCGCACAGATCGGCGCAAGTGCCCATGGCGTTATGGTCATAGGCATCTACCAGACCGTCTTTTTGCATCCCGTCAACCAAGGTGGCTGGTCCAAATTTTTTACCTTGACGCATGTGTACGTAATGGGGAATGTTGCTCATGCTTTCCATTCCACCGGCAACTACAATATCGGCATCGCCTAGAGCAATGGTTTGTGCTGCCTGCATGACCGCTTTCATACCTGAGGCACAAACCTTGTTTACCGTAGTACAAGGAACGGTTTCGGGAAGCCCCGCACCTAGTGCGGCCTGCCTGGCAGGAGCCTGTCCTACCCCGGCTTGCACTACATTGCCCATAAACACCTCCTGTACTTGGGAGGGCTCAAGATCAATCTTGTTCAGGGCACCTTTTATGGCGGCCGAACCCAGCTGGGTGGCACTGAGGGAAGACAGGCTCCCCATAAAACTGCCAATGGGCGTTCTGGCTGCCGATACGATAACTACTTTATTGCTCATATTGTTGTGTTTTAAATTGCAGACTAAAGATTGCGAAATTACGTATTTCCGCATTAAATATCAATCTTTGCCTCGCTTGGTTTTGGGATAACTCGTTCCTTATTTATACCTTTACTTTAAGTTATTGCTTTATGAAGAACCTTTTTTCCGTATTTGCGAAAAACCAGTCCCTGATTTACAAGGTTTTTCTTTTTATATGCTCCACTTTATTGGTTATTTATTTTCTACCCAAAGGAGGGCAATTTAAATACAATTTCCAAAAAGGAAAGCCCTGGCAATATGAAAACCTGTACGCACCCTTCAGCTTCACCATAAAAAAGAACGAGGATACCTTAAAAAAGGAACGCGAACAGATACGTGCCAATGCCATTCCATATTTTGATTATGACCCCGAGGTGCAGGCCAGTGTCCTTGACAATTTTAAGGAACACCTTGAGCAAAAATATATTGATAGCCTCTACACCACCCCACAGCAATCTATTGCCAGGATAGGGGAGAACTTCATAAGGGATATTTATAAAAATGGGGTGATAGACGAAGTCCATATTTATGATGGTGATAAGCTCATTTACCTAAAAAAGGGAAATGAAATTGAAGAGCGCAACTATTCGCAATTGTTCAAGTTGGAAGACCTGAACAAACGCGTGCGGGAACTGGTTGAAAAACACCAGACGGAAGATGCCCAAGTCCTGCTTTACAATATCCTTAACGAAGTGCTTCAACCCAATGTAAGCTTGGATTCCAAACTTACCGAAGCCGCCATTGACGCCGAGATAAAAGCACTGAACCCAAACCGTGGCATCATTGAAAAAGGTGGGCGTATCATTGCCAAAGGGGAGGTGGTGGAAGGTGACAAATTTCAGATCTTGAACTCCCTCAAGGCCGAATTTGACAGCCAAATATGGAGCAAGAACAACTATCTCTGGCTACTGGTGGGTTATTCCTTGTTGGTATCACTGGTTTTTCTGATGCTTTTTCTCTTTCTGAAAAAATACCGGCCGTATATCTATAACAACAATACCAAGGTTACCTTCATATTTTTCAACATTTTTTTGATTGTCTTTCTCACTACTTTGGTATTGAAATTCCATGCAGATTATGTGTATGTAGTACCTATTTGCATCCTACCGCTTATCTTGAAGGCCTTTTTTGATCCACGGGTGGGGCTGTTCGTCCACGTGCTTACTATTCTTCT
>CAYSLM010000059.1:0-15677 GCA_964431895.1 uncultured Aequorivita sp. | reverse complement strand
TTATTTATTTTATCTGCTAAATTTTGAGCACTCTCTTGAGTTGCATTTTTCATTAGGAAATGCCTTCCGAAGGGCAAGTTTTAGGAACTATAGATGGCAGTACCTCAGAGGGTTCAGTTACCTTTTCGATACTCGAACAATCTGTGGCTGGGGCCTTTGAAATCGATGCAACTACGGGCGAACTGAAGGTTTTGAACCCCGATTTATTCGATTACGAACAAAATCCGATACTTACGGGGACCGTAAAAGTTGCCAACGGCAATGTTTTTGAAAAAGCATTGGTGGTTATTTATCTCGAGGATATTGATGAAACCAATATTTTTGAGGGTAGGGTTTGGCTGAAAACCCAGGAAGAATTGAATGCTTTTGGCGCCAATAATTACACCCACATCACGGGACAACTTGTAATTGGAACCCGGTATGATTTAACATTTTCTGATATTACTGATTTAACTCCCTTAAGTTCTCTGGTATCCATTGGCGAAAACTTTCTTATTGCCGGAAATGAAAATCTTGCAAACCTGAATGGATTGCATAATTTGGAATTCATCGGAAGTCATTTGGAAATCTTTGATAATCCCTCTCTAACCAGTGTTGCAGAAATGAACAAACTTCACACAGTTACAATGAATGTCAATATTTTCTATAATCCTGCCCTGCAAAATCTGGATGGCTTAACCCTCAAGCATATAGGGGGAACTCTTACGATCGAGTACAATTTATTATTGGAAAATATAGAAGGGTTGCAAAACTTAGTTTCAGTCGGCTCCATTGACATATACGGCAACTCCAATCTTGCCAGTTTAAAAGGTTTTGAAAACATCACCACGCTTTCCACATTGTCAATTGTCAACAATGATGCTTTACCCAATTTGGATGGGTTGCAAAATTTAACGCAAATCAATAAAGTTCTCTCAATTGGATATTGCAATCTTTTCACAAGTTTAAATGAACTTCAGAACGTTTCGTCTAGTCTGGCTGAAATTTACATCACCAATAATAGCGCCCTACTAAATATTCGTGCCTTAAGCAATTTTCAGTCGGCTGAACGTATTACTATTTCCCAAAATCCCTCGCTCTCAAACCTTCAAGGGTTGGAAAATATTCATTGGGCCACTGAAATTTATATTTCCGAAAATTCGTCCATCACCAATTTGGAAGGAATGAACAACCTTACCACTGTGGATTATTTAGGGATTTATGAAAACCCTAATTTATCCAGTATTGCTGGGCTAGAAAATCTTCGGGAAATAACATTCAGTTTATACTTAACGAATAATCCCGACCTGACAAATTTGGATTCCTTGGATAATTTAAACATCATTGGCGACGATTTGTCTATTTCTGAAAATATATCGCTTACCAATTTTTGTGGCTTGCAAACGGTTATCCAAAACAATGGTCCGGGTGGCGATTACAGGGTTTATGGCAATGCCTACAATCCCACGCGCCAAGATATCCTAAACGGCAATTGCAGTTTATAAATGCATTAAAAAAAGTAAAATGATAAAATCACAGTTCATTCCAATTTTCAAATATTCATTACTGCTAATTTTCTTTCATTTAAATTCTTGCAGCAAAGATGATACACCCGAAGGGGCAGATAATAATGTTTCCGTGCAAACAGCAAACTTTTCCGTCATTATTGAAAACCATCCTGAAAATGGCCAAATATTGGGAACCGTTGAAGGAAGCACCAATAAAGGAACTGTTTCCTTTTCAATAAAATCGCAAAATCCTGCGGGGGCCTTCGCTATCAATAGCGAAACGGGGGAACTTACCGTTGCGAATGCCGAACTTTTTGATCACGAAACGAATCCCGTAATCTCCGGGATTGTAAAAGTTTCCAACGGCCAAGTTTATGAAACAGCCAGCGTTGTGATTGGTATAACGGAATCCTATGATGATAAGGTTTATCAAGGTAATGTGTGGTTAACAACACAGACAGAAGTGGATGCTTTTGCCACTCAAGGTTATACCCATATAAACGGCGGATTGGTTATCGGAATTTTTATGGGTCCTGAATATTCAAATATTACGAATATTAGTGGGCTAAACACTTTGGAATATGTGGCAGGTAACTGTTATGTAACCTATAATGCCGAACTAACAAACCTCGACGGGCTGGACAATATCGTTTATTTTGGGCAAGATTTTGGGCTTATTGACAATCCCTCTCTCGCAAACGTTGAAGGTTTGCGCAACCTTCGAACGGTGGAACCAGCCGGCAATGTTGTTTATGAATTTTGGATTATGCAAAATCCGGGTTTGACCAATCTCGATGGCCTTGAAAACCTGAAAAACGTAGGCGATGTTTTGATCCTAGACAACTCCAATTTAAGAAATATTGATGGTCTTACTGGTTTAGAAAATGCGATTAGCATTTTGATTGAAGGAAATAATTCATTGTTGAATTTGGATGGTTTCAATAATTTGGAAGCCGTGGAATATGATTTTGGCATTTTTGACAATCCTGCATTGCAAAATATTGAGGGTTTAAGCAATTTAGGAACCATTGGCGCTTCCTTGTTATTTCGAGGAAATACCGCACTGCAACATTTAAATGGCTTAGAGAATATAGTAGCACTTGAAGCTTTCTCACTTATAAACTGTCCGTTAATATCAAATTTGAACAGCTTAAGTAATTTGACGACCGTTGAAAGAATTAGTCTCAACGACAACGCTGCCCTGATTAATATTGAAGCGTTGCAGAATATCACAACAACCAAAAATATTACGATTAGTAACAACGAATCGCTGGAGAATTTAAATGGTCTGCATAATATTTCCATCACGGAGGATTTACTTATTGGTAATAATCCTTCAATATCTACCTTACACGGGTTGCAGAACATTATCTCTGCAAGGGAGGTCACTATTCGTGGCAACCACAATTTGACATCCTTAAGCGGCTTGGAGAATTTGAGAACAATTGACAATCGATTAAGGATTTCGCACAATAATTCATTGGTAAATCTTGACGGTCTAAGTAATCTCACTGCCATCGAAAATTCACTTTATATTCATTCCAATAACGTGCTTTCAGATTTTTGCGCGCTTACCACGCTTATCGTTGGAGATGGCTTAGGCGGCGACTACGATGTTCAGTACAACGCCTACAACCCCACAAAACAAGACATAATTGATGGCAATTGCAGCCTTTAACCTTAAAATGTAAAGCCCTTTTAAATGAAAGCCATTCTTTTTATCCTTTCCTTTTTTACAATTTTGGCGTGCAATAAGGACCAGGCCAACAATGAATTCCCTCTTGAAACTGAACTTAGAGTGGTAACGGGCATCAATCTCTTGCCCGAATCGGGGCCCAGCCCCATTATTCTTGGAAATCCAAATATTTTTATTGATAAAAGTATTATCTCTATTTATCCAAACCCCGTCGTTAACAACTTGAGTCTGCGCTCCACCGGTCAAATAACTGATGTTTGGATTCTCTCGGCACAACCCCAAAAAATATATCAGGATATCGATTTTGATACCGTTTTAGATTCAAACACATATTCCGAAACCGAAATTATAAATGCCGCCTCCCTAAAAATTGAGAATCATACGGGAACCATGGCCAACCTCAATCTTGAGAATTTAAACCCCGGCTATTACCGAGTTTTCGTTAAAGTGGATAATACCCTTATGTGGGACAATATTTTATATTTAGACGATGGCAACATTCAAGATGTACTTGACTTTTGGGAATAGATTTTTGATGCTTGCCAGATAGATAAGTTTAATTACTGAATCTGTTGGGTTTTATTTTGTGACATCGTTAACTGAAAATCTACACGCTTTCCATCAAATTTGTTGAAAACAAATTTTTTTCCCAAATGGCTTCACCACAAAAAAGTAGAGGGCTTAAAAAGAAGCGATATATCATTCCGTTGATAGTCCTAATTTTATTGATTGCCTTTCGCCTTTACCTGCCCACTCTGGTCAAAAACTATGTAAACAAAGTCCTGGCAGACATCCCCGGCTACTACGGGCAAGTGGAGGATATTGATATCGCCCTTATCCGTGGGGCCTACGTCATCAATGGCATGTACCTAAATAAAGGTACGGCCGAAAGCCAGGTACCGTTTTTAAGTTTCCCCAAAACCGATATTTCCATCGAGTGGAAGTCTCTCTTCCACGGAAAAATTGTGAGCGAGATCATTATGGCCAGCCCCGAGTTGGTCTATGTTTTTGAAGACCAAAAGGACACACCGGGCGATGCCGATGTGGACGACTGGACCCAAGCCCTGACCGATCTGGTGCCCATAGACATCAACCACTTCGAGGTGCATGATGGCAAGGTGGCCTTTGTGCAACTTTCGGCCAATCCGAATATAGATTTACAGATAAACCAACTGGAGCTTACTGCAGACAACCTGCGCAATGTGGTGGAAAAGGAGCGCATCCTGCCCTCGCCCATCCGCGCCAGTGGGGTTTCCATTGGAAAGGGCAAAGTTTCGCTGGAAGGCAATATGAACCTTTTTAAGGAAATTCCCGATATGGACCTGTCCTTTTCCATTGAAAATGCCGAAGCCACGGCCCTCAACGATTTTACAAACTACTACGCCGGTCTCGATTTTGACAGGGGCACTTTCAGCCTTTATAGCGAGGTTGCCATTGCCGATGGCCATATGGTAGGCTACGTAAAACCCCTCTTGACCGATACGAAACTCATAGGCGAAGGCGACGGTTTTTTCGAAATATTATGGGAAGGATTTGTAGGCTTCTTCAAATTCATCCTTAAAAACCAGGGTACCGATACCGTAGCTACCAAGGTGCCTTTTGAGGGAGATTTAAACAATGTGGAAGCAGGGGTATGGCCCACGGTACTTAATATTTTCAAAAATGCCTGGATCAAGGCTTTTACCACAAGTATTGATGAAAGTATCGACTATAAAGAAGCTTTCAAAAAAGGCGAAATAACCCGTGAGCAAAAACGCGAACTTCGAAAAAAGGAACGTGAGGAAAGGCGCGCACAGCGCAAAAAAGAACGGGAAGTAAAGAAAGGCTGACTTTTAAAGGGCAATTCCTTACTTTTACCATCCAATTTTATCCATATCTTTTTTTAAGCGAAATATTCCGTTGACATGCGAATAGACATTATTACAGTTCTTCCCGAATTGCTGCAAAGCCCATTTGAGGCCTCCATCTTAAAACGGGCCAGGGAAAAAGGGCTTGTGGAAGTGCATACCCACAACCTGCGGGACTACGCCACCAATGCCTATAAACAGATAGACGATTACCAGTATGGCGGCGGCGCGGGCATGGTCATGATGGTAGAGCCCATCGATAAATGCATTTCAAAATTGAAGGCGGAAAGAAGTTACGATGAGATCATCTATATGACACCAGACGGAAAAACCTTTGACCAGCAGTATGCAAACGAACTTTCCCTGCTGAAAAACATCATTATTCTCTGTGGGCATTACAAGGGGGTTGACCAACGGGTACGCGATCATTTCATAACCCGCGAAATCTCGGTGGGCGATTTTGTATTGAGCGGTGGCGAACTGGCGGCGGCCCTGGTTTGCGATGCCGTAATACGACTGATACCTGGCGTACTTGGCAACGAGACCAGCGCCCTTACCGATTCGTTTCAGGATGGGCTGCTTGCCCCTCCCGTTTATACCCGCCCGGCCAATTATAAGGGCTGGAAGGTCCCCGATATTCTTACCAGTGGCAACACCCCAAAAATAGAGCAATGGCGCGAAGACGAGGCCTACCGACGCACCAAGAAACGCCGGCCAGATCTGTTGGAATAGCTCAGCGTATTTTTTTCGGAATTATGGAAACAAAAAACCTTGTTTCTTCACATGAATTGTTTACCTTTGCACCCACTTAATTCAACCTCTGGCGATAATCGTGAACGTTGTTTTGATTTAAACCATTTGAAAAATTAACATTATGGAAGCGTTAATTAAGTATGTTCAGGACGAATTTGTAACCAAAAAAGATTTTCCAGAATTCAGTGCCGGAGATACCATCACTGTTTATTACCAAATTCGCGAGGGCGAAAAAACCAGGACCCAGTTTTTTAGAGGTACCGTGATCCAGGTAAAGGGAACGGGTTTGACCAAAACCTTTACTATCAGGAAAATGAGCGGTACTGTGGGTGTAGAGCGAATTTTCCCCATCAACATGCCAGCCCTTCAAAAAATCGAGATCAACAAGAAAGGTAGTGTGCGCAGAGCCCGTATCTACTACTTCAGAGGTCTTACCGGTAGAAAGGCCCGTATCAAAGAAAAACGCGCATAGTTCATTCTTTGTTAAAAACCTTCAGGGGCCCTGTTTTCACAGGGCCTTTTTTATGAACATTTGTTGATAAGCTATGTTGGTAACCAGTGGATTTTTAAACCTTTACAAAAACTTGCCAATCAAAAATTCCGTCCTATATTAGCAATATCAAAACGGCCTAACAGCCAACTTGATAAAATAAAGTAACGTTCTTTTTACACTGTTTTTTAAATTGATGACGAAGCTGACTTCCGAACGGTCGTCAGCCTCCAGATTTCAAAAAACAAAAAGGAATCACTTTACGATCTTTTTTTGATTGTTTGAGGTACTCACGATCTTTAGATTATTAGTATCGAGATCAAAAGGAGACTTGGGTCAGTTTTTGGAAGACCACCATCCCCACCGATGGTGCCAGCTTGCAAAGACGGAACCCGTGTAAGTAAGCCACGACGCAAGGCTATAATAACCTTGCCTCGCACCCGATACTTATCGGGCTGGTCGGTAAAAGTTTACTTTACAAGGAGCCATATCACAATGTATTCTATACAGTGATATGGCTTTTCTTGTTTAAGAAGCATCCCCATTACCGCAAAAACGAAGTAGCAACAGACTGTGCCGCCGCCAATCATACACATCAAGCGGGGAAATATGAAAAATGTTTGGAGACATTCCGCCTTTTCTTTACCATAATCCTTTTCGAAATCCCTTTCTATTTAACTGCTGGTCCTTCTTTCAAAAGCCTTGCCGAATCGCTATATTTGCATTCCTTTAATCTTAATTATTCCATTCCAAAAAAAATATTCCATGGCAAATTCACCAAAAATCATATACACCAAAACCGACGAGGCTCCGGCTTTGGCAACCCATTCTTTTTTACCCATTATCCAGGCCTTTACCAAACCAGCAAATATAACCCTTGAAAGCCGCGACATATCATTGGCCGCCAGGATCCTGGCCGTTTTTCCCGAATTCCTCACCCAGGAGCAACGGGTAAATGATGATTTGGCCGAGCTGGGCCAACTGGCCAAATTGCCCGAAGCCAACATCATTAAGCTACCCAATATCAGTGCCTCTATCCCACAATTGACCGAGGCCATTGCCGAATTGCAGGAAAAGGGATTTCAGATTCCCGATTACCCGCACGAGGCGTCAACCAATGAGGAAAAGGAAATAAAAACAAAATATGACAAGGTAAAGGGAAGCGCCGTAAATCCGGTGTTGCGCGAAGGCAATAGCGACCGGCGCGCACCAAAAGCCGTGAAAAATTATGCCAAAAAACATCCGCACTCCATGGGGGCGTGGAGCAGCGACAGCAAAAGCCACGTAGCAACCATGCAAGAAGGTGACTTTTTCCACAACGAAAAATCGATAACCCTAGAGGCAGACAATACCCTCAGCATTGTTTTGACAGCAACCGATGGAATGAAAACCGTTTTGAAAGATGACCTTAATGTACTGAAGGGCGAAATAATCGATGCTACGGTTATGAGCAGAAAAGCCCTGATATCCTTTTTGGAAAAACAGGTTCAGGACGCCAAAAACAAAAAAGTACTATTTTCTGTACACCTTAAGGCAACGATGATGAAAGTGAGCGATCCCATCATTTTTGGCTATGCCGTAAAAGTTTATTTTGAAGATCTCTTTAAGAAATATGCCGAAACTTTCGAAGAGTTGGGAGTTGATGCCAACAACGGCCTGGGCGATCTGGAAAACAAAATAAAACAACTTCCCGAAGATAAAAGGAAACAGATCCTTGCCCATATCGAAAAGATCATGGCAGAAAACCCCGATCTGGCCATGGTAAATAGCGACAAAGGCATTACAAACCTTCATGTGCCCAGCGATGTAATTATCGATGCCTCTATGCCGGCCATGATCCGCAATTCGGGCCAAATGTGGGGTCCCGACGGCAAACCCCACGATACCAAAGCCGTAATTCCCGACAGCAGTTATGCAGGGGTATATGAAACTACCATCGAGTTTTGCAAAAAACACGGCGCGTTTGACCCCACTACCATGGGCACCGTTCCCAATGTAGGTTTAATGGCCCAAAAGGCCGAAGAATACGGCAGCCACGACAAAACTTTTGAGATTGCTGAAAACGGGAAGGTTCAGGTTGTAGATGCCTCAGGTTTGGTACTTATGGAACACCAGGTTGAAAAAGGCGATATCTGGCGGATGTGCCAGGTGAAAGACCTGCCCATCCAAGATTGGATAAAGCTGGCTGTAGAAAGAGCGAGAGCCACAGGAAACCCTGCGGTTTTTTGGCTAGATGAAAACCGCGCCCATGACGCCGAACTCATCAAAAAGGTAAAAAAATACCTGCCTGACCACGACACCGAAGGTCTGGAGATCAAAATACTTTCACCCGAAGAAGCCACACAGTTCACCCTGGAACGCGTAAGGGCCGGAAAGGATACCATTTCGGTGACGGGCAATGTGCTGCGTGATTATTTGACCGATCTTTTCCCTATCCTGGAATTGGGCACCAGTGCCAAGATGCTTTCCATAGTTCCGCTTATGAATGGCGGAGGTTTGTTTGAAACGGGTGCAGGAGGTTCCGCGCCAAAGCATGTTGACCAATTTTTGGAGGAGAACCATTTGCGATGGGACAGCCTGGGCGAGTTTTTGGCTCTGGCCGTTTCCCTTGAGCACTTCGGAAGTAAAAACAACAATCCCAAAGCCACCATCCTGGCCGAAACTCTGGACGAGGCAACCGAGAAATATCTGGAAAACAGCAAATCGCCCTCCCGTAGAGTGAACGAGATTGACAACCGCGGAAGCCATTTCTATCTGGCTATGTACTGGGCCCAAGCCTTGGCCGACCAAAATGACGATGCCGAGCTAAAGAATATTTTTATGCCCATTGCCAAGAGCCTGAAAGATAATGAGGATTTGATCAACAGTGAATTGCTCGAGGTACAGGGCGCACCCGTTGACATTGGCGGTTATTATGAGCCGGTTGAAAAATTGGTCTATGGCGCCATGCGGCCCAGCGGTACTTTCAACGCAATTCTTTCAGAAATAAAATAATTATTTCAGCCTATCAAAAAACCTTCAGTTTTGCTGGAGGTTTTTTTTATTTTTAAGCATTTGAAAAGACATAACCATTCCAACCTATTCCTTTGAAAAAACTCATCCTTCTTTTACTTTTTTTTGGAAGCACAGCAATCCTGGCTCAGGAAAAATTTACCCTAAGCGGAACCATCTCGGAAGCCGACACCGGCGAAACCCTAATTGGGGTAAACGTTTTGGTTCCCGAACTTCAAACAGGGACCATAACCAATCAGTACGGATATTATTCCATTACCTTGCCCAAGGGTAGTTACGAAATAATCTACAGCAGTATCGGGTTCACATCACAAAAAGTCCAGATTTTAATGGATAGGGATATCAAAAAAGACGTGGCCCTTACCACCGATACCGAAAACCTTGATGAAGTGGTCATAAAGGCCGATGGGGAAAAACTGAATATCAAAAGTACGCAGATGAGCGCCAATACGCTCTCTACTTCCACCATTAAAAAAATTCCCGTGGTGCTTGGGGAGGTTGACGTAATAAAGGCCATAACGCTCTTGCCGGGAGTGACCAGTGCGGGTGAAGGTGCCAGCGGGTTTAACGTACGCGGCGGAGCGGCAGACCAGAACTTGATTTTGCTTGATGAGGCCACCCTTTACAATAGCTCCCATCTCTTTGGGTTCTTTTCGGTTTTCAATCCAGATGCCATAAAGGATCTCACGCTTTATAAAGGAGGTATTCCCGCCCGCTACGGGGGGCGGGTTTCTTCGGTGCTCGATATTTACCAAAAAGATGGCAACAAGCGTGAGTACCATGCCAGTGGGGGTATTGGCCTGGTGGCGAGTCGTCTCTTACTGGAGGGACCCATAAAGAAAGACGAAGCTTCTTTCCTTTTAGGAGGCAGAAGCAGCTATGCACATCTCTTTTTACCGCTGTTTGACAATGATAACGTAGCCTATTTTTACGATCTGAACACCAAGCTAAGCTATAATCCCAACCCCAATAATAGGCTGTTTCTTTCGGGCTATTTCGGACGTGATGTTTTTGAAATTTCTGACAGTTTTGCCAATAGTTTCGGCAATACTACCCTTAACCTACGCTGGAACCATGTCTATTCAGGCCGGCTTTTTTCCAACCTTTCGCTTATCTATTCCGATTATTACTACGGCCTCGAACTAAAATTTGTGGAGTTTGATTTTGATAGCGGTATCCGCAATTTCAACCTCAAGTATGATTTTTCGCATTTTATCTCAAACCATCTCGATCTGCGGTATGGCCTAAATAGTATTTATTACAAATTCAATCCCGGGAATGTTACGCCCACTACCGAAGATTCCGGCATAAACCCCTTCAAGCTAACCGACAAATACGCCTGGGAAAATGCAATTTACCTAGATGCTGAAATTGACGTTTCGGATAAGATCTCCGTTCAGGCCGGCCTTCGTCTGTCAACCTTCAATCGGCTGGGCCAAAAGGAATTGTTTCTCTATGAAAATGACAACCCACTTTTGTTCGATCCTGAGCTTCAGATTTACCAAAAGGCCACGCCCGTTGACACTATTTCATTTAATAGAGGCGAGACTATCAAATCTTTCGTTCATTTGGAACCCCGATTGGCCGTTTCCTATCTGCTGAATGAAGATTCCTCCCTCAAGGCCAGTTATAACCGAATGGCCCAATATATCCACCTCATAAGCAACACCACCTCGCCCACCCCTTTTGATATTTATGCGCCCAGCGGCAAATACATTGAGCCCCAGCTGGCCGATCAAGTTGCGGTGGGATATTTTAGGAATTTTAAAAATTATTCCCTCGAGGTCGAAACTTTTTATAAAGAGGTCAAAAACCGGCTGGATTACGTAGATGATGCCGACCTGATAGCCAACAATGCCGTGGAACAAATCCTGCTTACAGGTGAAGCAAGAGCCTATGGCCTGGAAATTCTTTTTAAGAAAACTACCGGCCGCTTGCAAGGTTGGTTGGCCTATACCCTTTCAAAAAGCGAACAACGCACCCCCGGCAGAACGCCCGCCGAAAGCGGAATCAACAATGGCGAATGGTACAACTCGCCGTGGGACAAAACGCACGATATTTCAGTAACTGGCCAATACCAGCTCTCAAAAAATTGGTCCTTTGGCGCCAATTTTATATTTCAAACTGGCATTCCCACCACCTATCCCGAAGGCCAGTACCAGTACAACGGCATGGTGGTGCCGGTCTATGAGTCGCGCAACAGCAGTAGGCTTACACCTTTTCACCGGTTGGACATTTCGGCCACTTACACTCCCAAACCAGAAAGCACGAAACGCTGGAAGGGGGAGTGGGTATTTAGTATTTACAATGCCTACAACCGTAAGAATGCGGCCTCTATCTCCTTTCGCGAAAACACCGATATAGGACAAAATGAAGCTGTACGATTGTCTATATTTGGGATTATCCCTTCGGTAACCTATAACTTTAAATTTTAGAACAATGAAAAAGCTACTCTTCTTTGTAGTGTTGCTGGGAATTTTGTCCTGCGAGGATGTAGTGGATGTCGATTTAAATACCGCTCCGCCCCGGCTTGTGATACAGGCCCACATCATGAAATGGGACAACGGAAATGGCCTGGCAAAGGTAAGATTGACCACCACCGCGCCGTTTTTTGATAATGAGGTCCCCATAGTCACCGATGCACAGGTCATGGTGACTGATAGCAACGGAAGGGAGTTCATATTTACCTATTCCGAAAATGGTTATTACCTCGCAAACTTGCTTCCCGAGGCCAATATGGTTTACACCTTGAAGATAAAATACAACGATGAAGTTTATACTGCCTCGGAAAAACTTTATAGCGTGGTTCCGCTTGAATATGTTGAACAGCGCAACGACGGCGGCTTTACGGGCGAGGACATCGAACTGAAAGCCTTCTTTACAGACCCAGCCCAGGAAAGAAATTTTTATTTCTTTGAAGGGCTATCGGAAAAAGGCGATGTAATGAATGTGTATAACGACGAATTTTTTGACGGTAACCTGATCTTCGGCTTCTATTGGGTTGAAGATCTGGAACCTTTAGACCGGGTACAATTTAACCTTTATGGCGTGAGTGAAGCATATTACAACTATATGTACGTCCTGCTCCAGCAGACCAGCGATCAAGGAGGCGGACCCTTTGAGACCCAACCAGCAACGGTGCGCGGAAATATTGTAAACCAAACCAAGCCAGAAAATTATCCCTTGGGATATTTCAGGATTTCTGAAGTTTCGACCTTGAATTATACCGTTCAGTAATATTATTATTTTCGAATTAAATCCCACTATAAAGGGGCAAAGGAGATGTTTTTCATAAATTTACACCATGACGTTTCACAAAACAACAGAGTCTGATTCACGGTACAGCCACTTGGAAAAAATGAGCCTGTCCCAATTGCTTCGGAATATAAATAACGAAGACAAAACGGTTGCTTATTCCGTTGAAAAATCACTTCCGCAGATTGAAAAATTGACCGAAAAAGTAGTGGAAAAACTAAAAACGGGTGGAAGGCTATTCTACATAGGGGCAGGCACCAGCGGCCGCTTGGGAATTTTGGATGCCAGTGAATGCCCCCCCACCTTCGGGGTTCCCCATGATTTAGTCATTGGGCTGATTGCTGGTGGCGATTCGGCCATCAGAAAAGCCGTGGAATTTGCCGAAGATTCAGAAGATGAAGGCTGGAGAGACCTGAAGAAAGAAAACATTTCGGAAAACGATATTGTTATTGGCATTGCCGCATCCGGAACCACCCCGTACGTAATTGGAGCCTTGAAAAAATGTAATGAAAAAAACATTGCCACGGGCTGTATTACCTGTAATGAAGGAAGTCCTTTGGCAATCACTGCCCAGTTTCCAATAGTTGTGACCGTAGGCCCCGAGTTTGTTACGGGCAGCTCCAGAATGAAGGCCGGCACGGCCCAAAAAATGATATTGAATATGATTTCCACCACGGCCATGATTCAACTGGGGAGGGTGAAAGGAAATAAAATGATCGATATGCAGCTAAGCAACAACAAGCTGATAGACCGAGGGATAAAGATAATCATGACCGAATTGAATATCCCCGAAAAAGAAGCGGAGATGCTTTTGCAAAAATATAAAAACGTTCGCAACGCAATAAACAATTACACAAATGGGTAAGCAACATACAGACTTCAAACTGCTAAAAAAAGGACTGAAATTTTTGGCCTACGCCTTGCCCCTACTCTTTTTAAGTCCCTATTTGCTCACGCTTTCCTTTTTGAATAAGGAAACCTTCGTATTTTTTATTTTCCTATTTTTTGGAATAGTTGCAGGAGCAGGAGCCATTTTTCTTTGTTTTAGGGGGATAAATACAATCCTTAACTCCATATTTTAATCCCGTCGCGGCCGTCTATACGAGTTGGTCAACGTATGAATGCCCATTTACTTTGAAGGAAACCATTTACCTTCAAAAGGTGAAATCCATTTCTTGTAAAACAATTATTTAGAAATGATCGTATCTTTTAATGACCAAAGTATGGCAAGCACATCTTTTTTTGTTTCTTCATCAATTGATTGTTTGTCCAGGGCATTAAATATATCATCAATTACATGCATATATTCCGCAGGGTTAATATTCATTCCTGTATGGGTGGCAACCATATCCCTACCGGTATATTCGGCTGGTCCGCCACTGCCGGCGCTAAAAAAATCAACAGTGTGCTTTTTAATTAGAGCCAAACGCTCCGGGGTTTGCAAATAGGGAAGAAACCGTGCCTTTATTGCTGGGTTTTTCATATGGTTATCCACGGTAAGATCAACAATGGTTGAAATGCCCGATCTTCCGCCCAATCTTTCAAATAGCGATTTTTTTATAGTTGCTGTTTCCATGACAATGTGTTTGTTTGATTTCTCCCAAAAGTAATTTGTCCCCGGCATACTTACCTTTACTTTTGTTTCAATAAATGTGATTTTTGGACCATCTAGGTGAGAAAGAGGCTTCTTTACGGAAATCACTCTTGGGTCAGGCACTAACCAATCCGGTTTACGGTATTTTAAGATACTTTATCGACGCAAATAATCGGAAGGAAGGATGCCAAATGTTCTCCGGAAACATTTCGAGAAATAAGCTGGGTCATTAAAACCCGTTTCAAATGCGATTTCGGAAATATTTTTTTCTTTCTCATTCAATCGTTGTATTGCCACCTCCAACCTGTAGTGTTTTAGAAATTGATTGAGGGAAAGACCGGTAACGGAGGTTGTTTTTCGATATAAATGCGATTTGCTGTAACCCAAATGCTTGCAGATTGTAGCAGTGTTTAATGCTGGATTGCTATATTCTTTTTCAATAAAATCCATAAAATTGTAAAAAAACTTTTCTTCTTTTGAAGTAAGAACAGTAATGGGTTTACTGTTGACAGAAACATTGAGGTTTTCGCTTTCAAATAGATCCCCTACTTCAGAGGATACTATTATCTCTCCCCTCTCCACAAGGCACAGGCGCTCCGCCTGTTGTATGGTCTCTTCAAAAATTGTATTTCTGTATGTCACGGGCACCCCGGCACTTAGTGAAACTTTTAATGGGATATGGGAAAAGTGATGGAAATAATGCTGAAAATGACGCCTAATTTCCAAAGCACATAAAACCGCTTGGGTAACGGAAGTAAATGAAATTAAAAAATAATCTGTACGTCGTTTCACAAGACTTCCTGTAAATTCACCACATGTTTTAAGGATAGAGTCGGCAAATTTATGTGTGGCAGCCTTGACGAAGGGATTCAAATCATAGCCCCTAATACAAATCACCATAAGCGTTCTAAAAGCGGGGTCATTGATAATATTCAAGGCTACTTTTTGTGATTTTCCCGGATCTTCTATACGGCCCAAAAAGGATTCCACAATGGCTTTGTCTACCTCAATTATTTGATTGGCAACATCTCCATGCGCAAAGTCGTGCATTTTTTGTATTGCCGACTTATCGGGAGCTTCTACCAGGCAAAAGGCTGTTTTTCTTTTGGCGTCAAACCAATAGGTTAGGCCTTTGCAATTGAATTTATCTTCTATTTCCAAATCCTTTTGATGCAAATCAGCCACCATTTCGGCAGTTACATTGTCAGAAACCTCATGGCGATCCATAAAGATGGGCATAACCAATAATTTTAAATTTTTCGATTTGACCTTTTGCAATCCTCTTTTTAAGGTATGGAAAGTGTTCCATAAATTTAATGAATTAATCAAACAATTGTTTTATTCATTGTTTTTATTTCAAAATGAAGCGTTTATTGTAGAAATATAGATAGATCATTGGAGTTTAGAAATTCAAAGAATTTTATATCAAGAAAATTCCATAAATGTAAAGCTTAAGTTCCACTGGATAGGAAGACTTGGCACTGTTGTAAAAAAAAAGCCCGACCATGTTGATGATCGGGCTTTAAAGGAAGGCGGCGACCTA
>CAYSLM010000058.1:0-15867 GCA_964431895.1 uncultured Aequorivita sp. | reverse complement strand
ATACTTGTTCCACTTCGCTGTTTCTGCAATATATCTCAAAGCCGCCGCTGCCCGTATAGCCCGTGGCGCTGATGATAACGTGATCTATCCCCGCAAAATCGGCCACCTTAAAATGATAAAACTTTATGGCAGACAGATCCTCCGAGGTCAAGGGCTGCATGGCCTCAATGGCCTTGGGCCCCTGTATGGCCAATAGCGAATAGTCATCAGAAAGGTTGCGGAGGGTGGCGCCCATGGTATTGTGCTTTTCAATCCAGGCCCAGTCCTTGTCAATATTGGAAGCATTAACCACCAGGAGATATTCTTGGTCCTTGATTTTATAAACAATCAGGTCGTCCACAATGCCGCCCGTGTCGTTGGGCATACAGTTGTACTGCGCTTGGCCTACAACAATCTTTGATACGTCATTACTGCAGAGTTTCTGGATCAGGGATAAGGCCTCTGGCCCGCTGATCAAAAACTCGCCCATATGCGAAACGTCAAAAACCCCCACGCTCTTGCGTACGGTTTCATGCTCAATATTCACGCCCTGGTATGAAACGGGCATATTGTATCCTGCAAAGGGAACCATCTTGGCGCCCAGTTGTTCGTGTATGTGTGTAAGTGCTGTGTTTTTCATTTTCGCTAAAGGTTATTGGTGTGCCTTCCATTAAGAAATACGTACATGAAGGACTAAAATTGTACAATAAGATAAAACGTATATTATTTTTAGCAAATGTATCATAATCAAACCAAGGCTGCGAGGGTTTCGGGCTATTCTTTTCAACAATGCAGGCGTTAAAATCGTCTTAATCGGCCGGTTTTTCTCTTTGGTAATATCTAATTTTAAAATAAAAACCATGGCAACTACCACTTCACGAAATCCCTATACGGGGGAAGCTATAAAAACATATAAAAACCACACAAAAAAACAAGTGAGCGACCTGATTGAAAAGGCCGACAAACGATTTTACTCCTGGCGGGAAACCTCATTCGCCGAACGCAAAAAGCTGATGCTGAACGTGGCTTCAGAATTGAAGAAAAATAAGGAGGAATATGCCCAGACCATGGTCCTAGAGATGGGCAAGCCCATAACCCAGGCCATAGCCGAAATAGAAAAATGTGCATGGGTGTGCGAATATTATGCACAGAATGCCGAAAATCACCTGGCCGATGAGCTCATTGCCACCGATGCCCAAAGAAGTTATGTGAGTTATGAACCTTTGGGGGTGGTACTGGCCGTAATGCCGTGGAACTATCCTTATTGGCAGGTGTTCCGCTTTGCCGCGCCGGGTCTGATGGCGGGCAATATTGCGGTTTTAAAGCACGCCTCCAATGTGTTTGGGTGTGCCCTAAATATAGAGCGTATCTTTAAGCGCGCCGGATTCCCCGAGCATTGCTTCACCACCCTGTTGATAGAAAGCGATGCGGTGAAGGATGTTATTGAAAACGAAAAGGTAAAGGCCGTCACCCTTACGGGAAGCGGGCCCGCAGGCGCATCGGTTGCCTCCCTTGCGGGAAAGAATATAAAGAAATCTGTCCTTGAATTGGGCGGAAGCAACGCATTAATTGTACTTAAGGATGCCGATATGGACAAAACGGTTGATACCTGCGTGCAGGCCCGTTATCAGAATACCGGCCAAAGCTGCATTGCCGGAAAGCGTCTGTTGGTCGATGAATCCGTGGCCGATGCCTTTGTCGAAAAAATGCTCGTTAAAGTACGCGAACTCAAAAGCGGCGATCCCGCCGACGAAGAAACCTATATAGGCACCCTGGCCCGTGAAGACTTGGCCGAGGACCTGGAAAAACAAGTGCAGGATTCCATAAAGGCCGGGGCCAAACTCATTATTGGCGGCAAGCGGCAGGGCGCTTATTTTGAGCCCACCATCCTTACCCAGGTCACTGAGGAAATGCCCGTTTTTAACCAAGAGACCTTTGGTCCAGCCCTGGCCATAACTACTTTCAAGAGGGTTGAGGAGGCTATTGCACTTTCAAACAATACCAAGTTTGGGCTTGGCGTTTCCATTTTTACCCAAGATATTGAGGCCGCCGAAAAGTTAGCCTATAAATTTGACGAAGGGGCGGTTTTTATTAATGAATTGGTAAAGAGCGATCCGCGGCTTCCCTTTGGGGGGATAAAGGATAGTGGCTACGGCAGGGAGCTCAGCCACCACGGCATTCGCGAATTTGTAAACCGGAAAACCGTTTATATCAGTGGGTAGCGACCTGTCGTTTGGGTATTAAAAAGTAAAATGGCATTTGGCACTCTAAACCCGTTCCCCTATATTTAGCGGCCTAAAACTTTTTTACAAAAAACAGCCTTATCGCCAATTTTTCATGCTCGACCAACTGCTACATTACGATACCGAACTTTTTATCTTTCTCAACAAATTGGGCAATAGCACCTGGGATGGCTTTTGGTTATTTGTAACCGATAAATGGTCATCCATCCCCATTTACGCCATTCTTCTCTATTTGATTTATAAACACTACGGCTGGAAAGGCACCTTGGTCATTATGGTGTGCGTGGCCTTGATGATAACCGCCACAGACCAACTGGCCAATCTGTTTAAACATGGCATTCAGCGCCCCAGGCCGTGCCAGGTGGCCCAATTAAAGGAGGACATGCGTTTTATTGCCGGCGGCTGTGGCAAGTATGGATATTTTTCGGCCCATGCGGCCAGCTCCATGGCAGCTGCAGTATTTTTGGGACTGAGCCTTCAACGCTGGTATAGGTACCTGCCTTTTCTATTGTTGGTTTGGGCTATTATTACTGCATATAGTAGAATCTATCTGGGCGTCCATTATCCGCTCGACATTATCACCGGGATGGCTATTGGCGGCATTATCGGTTGGTTGTTTTTTCTATTGCAACGATGGGCGCAGCGCAGGTTTAGGACCCAGTCTACCGCATCGGCTTAAGATGGGGCGGAGCCTCTTGGTCTTGTTCCTTGATTTCATATCTTATATATCGTTTTCTCATCCAAAGAAAAACAAAACAATCTATCAACGGACTGAGGAGGCGGTTTCCAATTCCAAATTTGGATCTTCCCGCTTTCCGCGGAAAATGTTTTACGGGCAGCTGCACCACTGTGCCGCCCTGCAAAAGTACCAAGGCAGGCAAAAACCGATGCATGCCACGAAACGTTATGATTTTTTGGGCATATTCTTTTTTAATGATTTTTAAAGGGCAGCCCGTGTCCCGTATTCCATCTTGGGTAAAAAGCCGGCGTATGGCATTGGCTATTCTTGAAGAGAAGTACTTCACCTTTCCGTCGGCTCTTCGGGAACGGATTCCAACAGCCATATCATGGCCCTCCATCGCTTTTAGCAAGCGCTCAAAATCACGTGGATCTGTTTGCAAATCACTGTCAATATACCCAACCAAAGAAGTATTTGCCTTGTCAAACCCGGCTTTTAGGGCAGTGCTCAGCCCCTGGTTGTTCGGGAAGGAAATGTATTGGAAATCTTTCCGCCGTCCACAAATGGTGCGAATCAGGTCACTGCTGCCATCGGTAGAGCCGTCGTCAACAAAAAGAATAGAGGTCTTTAAACTGGCGAGCTGCAGGTAGGCCACAAGTGCCTGCTCAACCCTTGGCAGATTCTCCACCTCATTATATACGGGTATGATTATGGTGAATTGGTACATTTAGAAATACACTGGTCATTGCAAATGTAATTTTTTCAGCATTGCCAACTGCCTTGCTTCCGGAATGAAATTCATTAAAAAAAAGCTTTAATTTGTAGCTGCTTAAAAGTTCCGTTGGGTGAGCACTCGGAAAATGAGATCCAATCGGGCATTGAAGCGGCTGAAAGAAGGGGATAGCTTTAAAAAACAATCAAATGAAAATTTTGGTAACCGGCGCGGCCGGTTTTATAGGCTCGCACACTGCGGAAAGGCTTAAGGCCTTGGGCCATCAGGTGGTAGGGCTCGACAACTTTTCGCCCTATTACAATCCCCAACTCAAAACATTAAATGCCGAAGCCCTCGCTGCCAAAAAGATTCCGGTTCTGAAAGTAGATCTGCGCCGCGATACCCTTTCCGGCGAACTTCCCGCCGATATCGATTATATCTTCCATTGTGCAGCCCATCCGGGAATTTCGGCATCTTCCACCTTTTCGGATTATCTGGAAAATAATGTTGTCGGAACCCAAAATTTGATAGCCTACGCCCTTGGATTAGAGAGCCCCCCTTTTTTTGTAAATATTTCCACCTCTTCGGTCTATGGATTGGTAGCTACTTGGCCCGAAACTGCCGTGCCACAGCCGGCATCCTGGTACGGGGTCACCAAACTTGCCGCCGAACAGTTGGTGCTGGCCAAAATAAGAATGGGCCTGTTAAGGGGAACCTCGCTGCGCCTCTATTCCGTATACGGCCCCAGGGAGCGACCTGACAAGTTGTATACCCGCTTGATTGACTGTGCCCTTCACCATAAAGCCTTTCCGCTTTTTGAGGGCAGTGAAAAACACAGGCGCAGCTTCACCTTTGTGCAGGATATAGTTGACGGCATTGTAAGTGTTTTGGGCAAGGAAGAAATATGCAATGGTGAGATCTTCAACCTCGGAAGCGAGACCGAAAAAACCACCGCCCAGGGCATAACCACGGTGGAAGAAATTCTTAACAAAAGGATTAAAATCGAGAAGAAGCCATCGCGTCCGGGCGACCAGTCGCGCACCCAGGCCAATATTGACAAGGCCCGAAAATTGTTGGGCTACAATCCACAGACCTCCCTTTTAATGGGTGTTCAGGCCCAGATAGCCTGGTTTAGGGAGAATTTTTGCTGAGGTTTTTGGCATTCAAAACTTCCTCCGCAGCCTCAAAAGGGGTGGTCTTGTTCTTATCCAATGCCTGCAACTGTTTTTCGAGTTCCAGTTTTATGGCAGGATTGGCATAAAACTCGCTTTTTAATCGGCTTTCAATGGTCTGCATCAGCCAGAATTTGTTTTGTTCCTTTCTTTTTTGGTTGAAATAACCGTTTTCCTTTACCGTCTTTACGTATTCCGAGATAAGTTGCCAGATATCTCCAATTCCTTCATTGGCCAAGGCGCTGCATACCAGGGCCTTTGGGGTCCAGCCGCTTTCCTTGGGCGGAAAGAGATGGAGGGCACGGTTAAATTCATTCCGGGCCATTTTGGCAGGTTTTAGATTGTCGCCATCGGCTTTGTTGATCACTATGCTATCGGCCATTTCCATGATGCCGCGCTTCATTCCCTGCAGCTCATCGCCGGCACCGGCAAGTTTTAGCAACAAAAAGAAGTCGGTCATAGAGTGTACGGCGGTTTCGCTTTGGCCCACGCCCACGGTTTCAATCAGGATAATATCAAAACCGGCTGCCTCACAAAGAATAATGGTTTCGCGGGTCTTGCGGGCCACCCCGCCAAGGGAATCGCCACTGGCCGAGGGGCGAATGTAGGCATGGGGCTCTTTTACCAGCTCCTCCATTCGGGTTTTGTCGCCCAGAATGCTGCCCTTGGTCACACTACTGCTGGGATCTACGGTGAGTACGGCGACTTTTTTACCTTTTGTGATCAATAGTTTTCCAAAACTTTCTATAAAGGTACTCTTGCCCACCCCCGGCACGCCGGTTATCCCTATTCTGACCGATTTATTGGCGTGGGGAAGGCATTGCTCGATAATCTCCCGCCCCTGTTGTTGGTGTTTGGCGGCGGTGCTTTCTATAAGGGTGATGGCGCGGCTCAACAAAGCTTGGTTTCCGCCAAGAATGCCCGCCATAAGATCGTGGGTGCTGGGAGTTGCCAAATGCTTCTTCTTAAATAAATGGGCAGCCAATGGATTGAGCCTTTGTGGCGCTGCAATCCCGTCCCGCTCGTTTAATGCACCCTTATTTTTTTTTGATGTTGACACGGTGTGAATTTAGGACAATTTTATGAATATGTACTTTTAAAATCGGGTTTTACACAGTATATTGAATTTTTTATAAACTTAAAACGGTAAATGATGAAAATCTTGTATGAGGCTGCCTCAACGGCAACCGGAGGAAGAAAAGGAAAAGTTTCAACCAACAACGGCAAGCTGAACTTGGAGCTATCGGTCCCTGAAGGTCTTGGCGGCGATGGCGGTACTGGAACCAATCCAGAACAACTCTTTGGCAGTGCTTATGCCGCTTGTTTTGGCGGGGCATTGCAATTGGTAGCCGAGAAGAAAAAAATAAATCTGGGCGACGAGGTAAGCGTAACGGCCAATATAGAAATAGGAAAAACGAAGGATGGCGACCTACAATTGCGCGCTACCCTTGACTGCTATCTGCCCGGCGTTGATGTAGAAACAGGGGAGGAGCTGGTTAACCAGGCCCACGAGGTGTGCCCCTATTCCCGGGCCACTCGGGATAACATTACCGTTACCCTCAACCTACTGCTTGACGAGTAGGTATTGCTATAACCCCAAAAAAAAGGCCCCAAATGTTGGGGTCTTTTTTTACATTGCCTTTAGGTCTATTACCTTTCCGCCGTCATTCTCCTTGGGTGGCTCCTCTTTTTTTTTGTTGACCGGTTCCTCAACAAATGGGCTTTTCTTGGGCTGTAGGGCAGCCTGCTTCATATACCATTCCAATTGGTATTTTTGTTTTTCCAACAGTTCGAGGATGTCTTCTGGCAATTCCTTGCGTTCCAACAGTTCATCATATCTTTTTATATTGTTCCGGTCTCGCTGAATGCAGGAGTTTACAAGGGCTTCCGCATCAAAGTATTCCAGGGCATCTTTTATTTCCTGCCAGGTGCGGTCAAGGTTTCCTTTTTCGGCATCCTCCTTCAATGGTTCTATATCTCGGGAGTGGAGCTCATTTGATATGTCGTGGCTCATCCGGTTGCGCTCTACGGCCATATAGTTCAAAAACCGTTTGAGCTCTGTGGTCTGCGCATCCTGGGCGGCATTGTAGTATAATTTCTCGGCCTCAAAACACGCAACCAGTAGGCGGTTGAGCTTGTCAAAATCAGCGTATTTCTTTTTCATAGTCATAACAATTTCATCAAAGTTAGTATAAAAAACAACGGATTATTAGAATCTAAACATTTATTTATGATTTTTTGTCCGTTAATTATATGCTAACCTTCAATTATTTTCAGGCATAATATACGAAATTTTTAAACTCCCAATTTAAATACCATTTACAAAAATCCAAGAAGGAAGTTTTTTGGCCAAACCCCTTTATTTTGCTCTATGTTCAGTGGAGAAAAATCAACTTTTTTTTGAAAGAAAATCACCCCGACCCCCGACGATAATGCCTGAGGTGGCTGGAATCGGTTTCCGAATAAAACCAAAAAAAAAATAAACAATGTGCAACAAGCGTGATCTTTTGTCGTCATTTAAGGGAACAGCAACCAAAAAAAATCATCGAGTTTGTCCGATTCGTTACTTATTGAGCAGTGCAAGCAAGGCAACCGTAAGGCGCAAATGGCCCTATATGGAAAGTATTGCGACGGCATGTTTGTCATCGCCCATAGGTACCTAAAGGATACCGCGGCCGCGGAAGACGCGATGCAGGAGGCTTTTATTAAAGCTTTCAGGAAGATGGGCCAGTTTAAAGGTGACGTTACTTTCGGGGCGTGGTTGAAACGTATCGTAATCAACACCTGTCTGGACAGTATCAAATCGAAAAAAATGGAAGTGCAACCTTTAAATGAAACGGCCTTTACGATGATGGACCGTGAGGACGATTGGTCGGTCCCCGACGCCACGACGATTGCTGAAGTGCTTTCGGCCATTGAGAACCTGCCTGAAAATTATAGGGCCACCGTAAAACTGTTTCTGCTGGAAGGTTATGACCACCAGGAAATTTCAGAAATACTGCAGATTTCTGAAAATGCCTCACGCACTTATCTGCACCGGGGCAAAACAAAGTTGAAGGATACACTAAAACACTTGCGCTATGGCACAGGATATTAAAAGTATGTTTGAAAATTTCAATTCCGACACACCCAAACTCCCCAAGGGTCACCAAGCTCGCTTTGAGGCCAAACTGGACAAGGCCTTTGTGGGGCAGCGGGCCCAGAAACAGCGCACCTCCGTTCCGTGGCCAAGGATAGCCGCGATGGTGGTGGTGCTGGTGGCCGTGAGCTTTTTTGGGTACCAGCAATTGTTTAAAAAAGATACTTTCAACGGTGCCTCCAACGGCTTAACGGAAAGCAAGGCAGAAACCTCAGAGACTGGCAACGCACCAAAGTTGACCTTGGCCGATATTTCCCCAGACCTTAAGAAAGTAGAAGAATATTACACCGCCGGCATCAACGTGCAATTGGCTTCCCTAAAGATTACCGAGGACAACAAGGATTTGGTAAATGGCTATATGAAACGGCTTGCCGAACTGAATGGCGAGTACAACACACTCAATGCCGAATTGAGCAAGTTTGGGCCCACCGAGGCCACCGTAACGGCTTTGATTGACAATTTGAAACTCCGTTTGGATTTGCTGTTCAAACTGAAAAACAAATTAAAAGAACTAAAAACCCAAGACAATGAAGAATTTAAAGTTATCCAAACATAGCATCCTAGCCCTTTTGGTCCTGGCTACCGCTTTGGGCTATTCACAGAAAAAATATGTAGAGAGTTTCCATGTGTCAGACAATGTGGAAGTGGCCGTAAACACATCGTTTACCAATGTGGTTTTTGAAACTTGGAACCGGAACAAGGTAGAGGTAGAAGCGTATATTGAAGGCGATAACCTTTCAGAAAAAGAAAAGGAACAGTTGATGAAAAACTGGGACCTGAAGGTTACGGGCAACAGTAAAAAAGTAACGGTTGTTTCCAATGCCGGCCACCATCCGATTGCGGGTCCAGAAATGCCCAGCTTAGACTTTATCGGGCCGCTTATGGAAGATATGGTCATGCCCATGGTCCAAAACATGAAAGTGCCGCCCCTTCCCGAAGATCTGCTCGAAAACCTTGGCAACATCCAGTTTGATTATGAAGCATTCCAAAAGGATGAGGAAGGCTATATGAAGAAGTTTGAAGCCCAAATGGACAAAAAATTTGGAAAGGATTTTGAAAAAAAGATGGAACAATGGGGCAAAAGGTTGGAGGATTCCTGGGATAAAAAATATGCCGACAGCATTGGCGAAGTTTACGATAGACATATGGAAGCCTGGGGCGAGGATTTTGGCAAACGGATGGAAGCCTGGGGTGAGGCCTATGGCAAACGCATGGAAGCCTGGGCCAAGGAGTGGGAAAAGGAATATAGCCAAGGAGAGGGCAATTATACCAAGACCGTAACCAAAAGCCCGCACGGAACTTCAATCATTATCCAGGGCAGTGGTAACGGGAAAGGAAACAGCAAAAAGGTGAAGAAAACCCTCATAATCCGGATTCCGAAAAATACGCGTACGGAAATAAACGTGCGCCACGGAAACCTGAAAATGGCAGAGGCCAATAATGTAAGGGCCACTTTAGACTACACGCCATTTACGGCCAATAGCATTGATGGGGGGCAAACCCACATCAATGCTGCCTATGCGCCGGTACTGGTAAATATTTGGAAACAGGGGGGGCTAAACCTAAAATATGTGGACAATTGTAAAATCGATAATGTCCAGAACATCAATCTGCAGGCCAATTCCAGCGATGTGCGCCTTGGCACTATTGCCAATCAAGCCTTTCTTTTGGGCTCCTTTGGCAATTTAACGATTGACAAGATCAGCGAGGGTTTTGAAACCCTGGACATCCGCTTGGAAAACACCGATGCCAAGGTGCACATACCGGCGGGGCCCTTTTCCTTTTATTTCAATGGCAGGAAATCCACTTTAAAGTATCCAAAATTGCTTCAGCTAAAGGAGTCAAAAAACGGGGACAGGGTGCTGGTAAAAGGTTTTAGCCGAAACAATTCGTCCAACAAGACCATCACTATTACTTCCAACTACAGCAACGTTTCCCTACAACAGTAAGCTCTTTATGGATTGAAATTACTTGTCTTTCGCCGTCTTCCAAAATATTTCCAAAAGAAAAAACCCCTTATCAAAATTATGAGAAGGGGCATTTTTAATTATAGAATTAGGGTGTCTGTTTACTGTTTTACCACTTTCAAATTTTCTACACGGCCGTTACTGGAGACCTCTACAAGGTAAACACCACTGGCAAGAGTTGAAAAATTCAATTCGCTACGGTTTTGGTTGAAGGTAACCTGTGTCACTCTTTGGCCCGTAACAGTGTAAACCGCAACGCTATCAATGGCTTCTACGGAGTTTATGTGAAGCACGTTTTCCACAGGATTAGGGTAGATTGATACGCTGTTTTGCGATACATGGTTGGTACCCAACAACAAATCATTAAGATAAACCATCCAGCCTTCGGCAAAGGGAGGAAAACCATTTACCCAGCCTGCAATGTATTTTCCGTTTGGCGAAACGGCAATAGCTGTACCCAAAAGTCCATCCTGAGTGTCTACGGTAACTCCATTGTCTGCCAATACGTCTTTTAAGAACACGGGTTGGTCACCAAGCGAAGGGTGGTAGATGATGGCATCGCGCACCTGGACATCTACTTCGGCATAACCCACGGCCACGCCATCTTCAGAAATGCTTGTAAATGCGGCATACATAGCGCCTCCAGGGTTTTCATAGCTGGTAAAGGTATTTGAGGCGCGGTCATAGATAAAAGGTTGGTTGTCAAAATCGCCAACCATCACGTCACTGCTGTTAATGTCGCCAATGGTATTGATCCCGGTCTGGGTAGGAAGTTGCCCTTCGGGAATAAAATGATATACGCCATCTGGGGTACGGTAAGCGGGTACTCTCATGGTTCCGCCGCCATCGGGTCTGTCTACCCAGCCCACGGTTATTCCATTGTCGTTTACGGCATAGCTGGCACTAGCTTCGCCCTGTGGGTCAAAGGTACCAATTAACTCCTGGGTGGTCGTGTCAAAAAGGAATCCGCCGTAGTCATTGCCAATATTGGTCTGGCCTGTGATGTAGCGATTGTTGGGGGAAATGCCGTAAGGGGTAAATTCATCGGATGAAGGGTCCTGCTCTGGCAAAAATCCGCAGCCCATCCAGGTGCCGTTCAAACGATAGCCTGCCTGAAGGATAAAGTTGGGCTCATCATAGTAAATAAGGCCGGCCACGTTTTCATCATTGTTGGTAGAAACCACTGTCAATGCTTCGGCTTCCATGGGGCTAAGGGTATTGGTGGCAAAATCGTAATACGCGCCCGCGGTAACGCCAAAGCCGTCATCGTTCACATCGTTGAAACGGCTTCCCATTTCGGTCAATACTTTCAATTCAACTTGGGCACTGGCCGTAAGGCTTCCCAAAAGCAGGCATGATACTGCCAGACTTTTGGCAAAAAGAGTAATTTTCTTCATTAGGTTTTTTTTTGAAATTAGAGATAATTTGAGGCCGAAAGTAGCCATATCAACCCTTTTATAAAAAGGGAATCCTTTTGAAATTCACGAAATTTTAAAGACAGAAACCCGCATAAATGTTTGATAGATAATCTTTTAATAAAAACAAGGCTAAGCCTGACTGCGGTATAATTGTTTCTTCAGCCGTAGCAGCTTGTTTCTGTTTTTAATAAGGAAAAACACGAGAATTGCCACCCCCAAGATAACCGCCACTACCAGAGCGGTGATAACCATATTCAATTTGGAAAGCATGGAAGAGGCCGCCTTTTTGTTTTCTTCCATAAGGGTCTTTACGGAATTGTCAATGGTTTTCTGTTCCCTTTCAAAAATCTCCTGCTGTACTTTGGTTGATTTCTCGGCATATTCCGTATAAAGTTCGGCGCGGTCCAAAGCCAGATAATTGTCTGAAAGGTTTTTATAAATGCCCTGGTTTAAAATTAAATCGCCTACACGGGACGAGGCTTTTTCAGCTTCTTTCAGTTCCTCGATGGCACGGGAGTAATTTCCCTGGGCGGTAAAAACTTCACTCAGGCCTTTTTTGGCAAAGGCCACGAGGCTGTTGGCCCCCACCTCGCGCGCATAGTCAATAGCTCTGTTGAAACTGGCACGTGCAGAATCTATTTGCTCGGTCTGTAAAAAACAGTTTCCCTTGTTGTAGTTCAGGGTGCTCAGGTTGGCCGTCATGGCCTTATTATGGCGTATTTTCTTAAACTGAAGAATAGCCTTGTCAAAATAATTTAGGGCAATGTCGCAGCTCATCTGTTCGCGATATATAAACCCTCTTATGGTGTAGTTGTAGCCCAACAATGAGGGCAGGCTGTCTGGATTCTTTATTTTTTTTGAAAGCAGCAGGGCCTCATCCAAATAATCAATGGCCTTGTCGTAAATGCGCAATTGCTGGTGCTGCATGCCAACGGCGTTGAGAACATTTATTTGTGACTTTACATTGCTGATTTCCTTCACATAGTCGCGAGCCTTGAGGGCATACTCCAAAGACTTGCTGTTTTCCCTTTTTGAAAGGTAGGCATTGCTGATGAGCATAAGGGCATTGATCTTTGTCTTGGCGGCCCCGGCCTCTTCAAGCACCTTCTTACCCGTGGCAATGGCCTGGTCGGGGTTTTCAAAAATCACACTAGTGGTCTGGTTCAGAATGCTATCTAGGGCTTTTTGCGCGAGCGTACTTTTTCCGCACAGGAAAAAGGCAAGCAAAAGGAGTGGTATAGCGTGGTGCTGCTTCATGCGCTTTCCTTTCTTTTTTGGAGCAATTCCATAAACTTGGTGGGCGAAATGCCCGTAACCGACTTAAAGACCGTGGTAAAGCTGCTGTGCGAGGAGAAGCCGCTCTCCTCGGCAAGATAGCTTACCTTATAATTGAAATAGACCGGCTCGGTCTTCAATTTTTCAATAATATAATTGACTCGCAGCTCGTTGATATAGCTATTGAAATTCTTTCCTTTTTGCCTGTTGATTACCTCACTGAGGTATTTGGTGTTGGTATCCAATTGCGATGCCAGATAGGCAATGCTCATTTCCTGGTTGGTAAATTTGGTGCCCATTTCAAACTTTTCCAGTTTTTGGAGCAGGCCCATCTCGATCTCCTCAGGGACTGTAGAGCTCTTTTCAGCTTGCGCTTTGGCTCTCTCTGCCACGGGTTGTGATGGCTGTGGCTGCATATATTTTAAGAATGCCCTGTACTCTTTCGCCCTACTGCGGTACCAATGGTTGGCCAGTAAGCCAGATGCCAGAACCAAAAGCAAAAGCCCACCCAATATGTAAATTTTGGTAAAGGCATTTTCCCGCAGGGTTTGCAGACGCTGTTTTCCGCTGTGATTGATAAAATTGAATACGGTGTTGATGGCCTGGTTTCTGTCATTTTCGGCCAAGCCGGCAAAAGTGCTGGCCTGTTGCTTATAGGCAAAAAACTTTTTGGAGTCTTCCAAGGCCAGATAGTTTAAACAGAGCCCTTCCAAACTCTTTCCCTTATAAGGGTTATTTTGGAAATACTGGGCCAAATGCCAAGCCCGTTCATATTCTTGGAGGGAGGCTTGGTAGTTTTTTTCGGCAAATAAAATTGCTGCCAAATGGCTGATTAACTGAAGCTGCAGAAAATTATTTCCATTTTTATGGTCCAGAGCCTCCAATTCTTTTTGAAGTATAAACCGTGCGTCTTCCAGCTGGGATTTTTCTTGATAGACCTGGGAGAGCAGCAGGGAGTTTTCCAGGAGAGCCACCGTATCTTTATTCGTTTTAAATTTTTCACGGGCCTTTTGAAGAAGCTTTTCCGCTTTTTGAAAATCTTCGGCTCCCAGTGATATATAGGCCTTGTTCTGAAGGATGAGGGCATCAATATACTCTGTTGAGCCTTGCAAAGTTTGAAGTTTGTTGAAATAGTGGTGAGCCATATTGCCAAGGCCAAGTTCACGCATAAGCTTTATGGCAAATTGCAGGGTTTGGGCCCTTGGTGGCTGATGGGAGGTTTCTTCCCAAATGGCCTCTGCTTCCATTACAGCCTTGGCCGCTGCCTCGAGCTTGCCCTGAACATATTGGCTTTTTGAGAGCACCAAAAGCGCTTCGGCTTTTAAAGTAGCGTTGTCGGTTTGTTTTACGACGTACTCCGCAATTTTTTCGGCCTCTGCCGGCTGGTTGTAAATCTTGGATTTAGCTTCGACAAGCAACTCCAAAACCGTCCCGTTTTCCTGGCCTGTAAGGAAAATAGGGAAGAGGAGTACCGCACATAAAATGAGAATGGCCCGCATTTATAACAAATTGGTTTGATGATCTGTCGATAGCGGCGTAAAGTTACGCTTTGAATAACTTTCCTGTTATTTTTTTCTCACAAAAATTGCAACAACCGCAGCGGTAACCACCCCAAACCCCAGGGCTCCAAAGGCCGCCTGCCACATATAGCTGTTTATGTTGAAATAGTCATTGGCCTTGGAACGGGTCATCAGGTCATTGGTCACGGAATATTCTATCACGTTGTTGAAATATTCCGGGGTGATAAAATTATGGGTTATGTATTGCGCCAAGGGCGAAAGCAGGGCCACAAATACACTCAGGAAAACGCCCGAAACAAAGCCTTGCAGCCATGTCATTTTACCTCCGTAAACTCGTCTTCGCTTTTCGCGCAGGGCCAGAAGGTACATGAGGATGGCAAAGGGCGCGAAAAAGAGGGTGAGCCACCAGTGGTCGGCAATGCGCTCGCCGTGCCAGCCCATGGTCTTTTCAAAAAGCATCCACAAGAGCATGGCGATGGTAAAAAGGATGGCCCATTTAAATTCGATGGTAAGCTTTTTCATAGGTGATTTTTTTTGGAAGCTAAAGATACTCGATTTCTGCCATAAAAAAATCCCGAAGCCATAGGCCTCGGGACTTTTTGTCGCGTCGTTTTTAAAACTATGCCCTTTTCATAAGTATTTCCATAACTTTTGCTTCCTGGCCATCTTGGCCGGTCTCGTACATTTCCATACGGCGGGTGTTGTCGTCCACTATGGTATAAACCTCGCGTACTTGTTTCTCCTTGCCGGTGATAGGATCTACCATGGTACCATGCAATGTCGTAGTTTTGCTGGCCTCATCGTAGGTGCCGCGCAATACCCCAAGCCCGGTTCCCATGTTGTCTATCCAGGTAGAGATGTATTCGTTGGTGGCATTGTCATAGGCCAGGGTGGAACGCCCTTCAAAGTCGGCGCCCATCATGTTGCCTGTATAGGTACCCACTTGGTAGCGACCGCCCATGATCATCTTTATATCGGCGGTGGAGGTGGCCTTGGTTTCCTCGGGGCCCATCCAGAAGGTCATTTCGTTGTTCCACTTGCCTTCCTCGGCAGCCATCATTTTATGTGGCTCGCCGGGGGTCATGTACGCCTCCCAGGCCTTTTGCATGGCCACAGAGTCCATGGGTTCTTCTGTTATTTCAGGGGTTTCGGTAGCGGTGGTGTCTGCTACCAATACGGCTTCCTCGGTTTCCATCTTGTCCTTTTTTTCGTTGTTACAGCCAACAAACACTAAGGAGATACACGCTAAGGTAAAAAGTGATTTTTTCATACGGATTGGTTTTTAATGGGTTGATTTTGAAAACGAAGGTAGGAAAAAAACGAGAAGGAATTTTATTTAAAAAGCTATAAATGTTTGATAGCCAATAAAAAAGAGATTGTTCTGGGGAAAATATGCCATAAAAAAATCCCGAAGGAATTTTTCGGGATTTTTTGCCTTAGTAGTGCAAACCTTTAAGAACTGGACTTGCTATTATTCGAGCCAACAAGGTCTTTTGGTATTATCCAAGGTAGATTTATTGAGGTTGAACTCCCCGGTTATGGTCTTCTTTACAGAGGGATCTGCAGTACTTACCATTTCGCAGGTAAAGGTACCCACCAATATCCCATACCCACTGTCGTACTCCGTAATATCAATGGTTCCATTGGAGGAACTTATATAAGTATAAGTATTGCTGGCTTCATCTTCAATAAACAATGAAGTTACTTCAGCACAATCTATTGCTAAATGATTTGGATTTCCAGAATATACAGAATAATTACCT
>CAYSLM010000057.1:8828-16239 GCA_964431895.1 uncultured Aequorivita sp. | reverse complement strand
TCCAGACCGCATACTTCGGCTTCGCTCAGTAACCGCGAAGTAGAATAATGAAGTTGTGTTGTCCGCCGAAGTTTTAACGTAGGTGGATGTGGTTTAGAAATAGACCGATGAGAAGCTTATCCTGAAGCCCGCATTGAGCGGAGCCGAAGTGGATGGGCTTTTTTTGTTTTTATGGTTTACTACGTGTACATTATATATTCCCAAACGCGCGACCTCTATTATCGCGGGTATTCGGTAGATCCGAGTGCCAGGCTTATTCAGCATAATGCAGGGGAGAGCCGATATACGGCAGGCCGTGGGCCGTGGCAATTGGTTTATGTACAATCTTTTCCAAGTAAAAAAGAAAAATTATCGCATGTTTTTTTTGTGGAAAAGTAAAACTGGTTTTCTACAAAGATTTTCCCTTACTCTTCCGGGCTTTAGGCGTACATTCTTAAAATTTCAACCAGTTCGGGGATTGACTGTATTTCCAACTTTTCAAAAACCCTATTTTTATAAGTACTGATGGTTGAGGTGTGCAGATTGAGTTGGTGCGAGAGTTCCTTCAACGGAATGCCCTCCACCAGGCGGTTGGCCACTTCCAGTTCACGGTCTGATAAGGTCTCCAGCGGCGTGGCGGTTTGTTTTTTGTTCAAACTTTTGGCTACCATGGCATCCTTTAGCTGCTCGCTGATATACTCCCCTTTGTCAAGCATGGCGGTTAGGGCCTTGTCAATCTTTTCCTTTGAGGAAAGTTTGTTCAAATAGCCATCAGCGCCCATTTTGAGGTAACGCACGGCATAAAGATGCTCGTCCTGGCTCGAAAAGACGAGGATTTTGGTTCGGGGTTGTTTTAACTTGATAAAGTCAATGGCCCGTTGCAGGTTGCCATTGGGCATATTGACATCTAAAATGACCAAATCGAAAGGCTCCTTGCCTACTAGGGCAGCGAGTGATTTGTAATCGTCAACTTCTTGTAGGTGAGCAGATGGGCGAAGTTGTTTAATGACTTGGGCCAGGCCCATTCGTACAATTCCGTGATCATCCGCAATGAGGATGCGATTGCCACTTTGCATAGTATTTCATTTTAGTTTTGGGGTAGGAAAATCGTAACTTCCGTGCCTTTATCTTCCTGGCTTTGGATGTTCAATTTTCCATCTATCAAGTGTACAAAATTTTTGGCAATTTTCAAACCCAAACCGGAACCAATTTCTCCGTGGGTGCCTTTATACACAGGACTGTCAAATGTAAAAAGCTCCTCCAACAGTTCAGGTGCCATACCTATGCCGGTATCGGTAATTTTTATCGCTACGCCTTCGTAAACCTGTTTGGCCTCGATGGCAACCGCCTGTTGCGGGTGGGAATATTTCACGGCATTTTCCAAAATGGCTTCCAATATATATTGCAGTAGGGCACGGTCTGTATAAACATTTAATTGGGGCGACACTTGGTTGGAAAGGTGGATATCCTTGCCCGAAATTTTTGCCGATAACTTCAGTGCCAGCTCCTCTATAAGCCCGTGTAGGGCAAGGTTTTGGTATTCAGGCTCAAATTCGGGTGTCTGGGTGCGCAACCAATGACTGGTATTTAGCACTGTCTGCAGGTTTTTTTTGGCATCTTGTTTTATTCGGGGCAAGAGGTTGAAGAAGTCGTCTTGGCTTATGCTTTTGTTCTCCACGGCCTCGAGCAACCAGGCCAAGCTGCTAAAGATTTCCTTAAAATCATGGTTCAAAAGCGATAGCCAGTTCTTTTTGATTTCATTGGCTTCCCTTAATTTTTCAATTTCATAGATTAAATTTTCAACCTTGGCGGTTTCTTCTCTTTTGTTGGAAGGCATTTCTGGGGTGTGGATTGTATTATTCATGTTCTGATTTGGGGGTTCCCAGCCATTTTTTCAGCATATTGGCCAGGGTTTGTTTTAAGATAGGTTTGGTTAAAAAATCGGTCATGCCTGCATCAAGGCATTTTTCTTTTTGTCCGGGTAGGCTGCCGGCAGTCAGGGCGATAATGGGGATTTCAATACTATCTTCCAGCTTGCGTATTTCACGGGTGGCATAATAACCGTTGTATTCGGGCATTTGTACATCCATAAGGATCAGATCAGGCCTGTTTTCCTTAAATCGTTCAATTACCGCCTTTCCGTTTTCGGCCTCAATGATTTCTGCTTCCGGATATAGTTCCTTCAACATAATCTGGGTGAGCTGCATATTGATGGCGTTGTCCTCGGCAATAAGTATTTGCAATTTTTGAGTTCTTCTACTCGGGGTTGGTGTTTCTTCATTGTTCGCTTCCTGTTTGACCGCTTTGGCCTTGAGGGAGCCCAATACCTCGTACATTTGTTTCATCCGGATGGGCTTGACCAGCCTGTTTTCAATCTCCAGCTCATTACAGGCCATTTGCAGTTGCTCGTCATCAGAGGAGCTGTAGAGGATTACGATTGGAGGTTGGGTTGAGTTATTGGGCAGGCTTTTTATTTTTTTCACGGTTTCAAGACCATCCATGACCGGCATGTGGTAATCCATGATAATCACGTCAAAATGCGATAGCTCCATCACCGAGAGTACCGCCTTCATCCCGCTATCTGCCTCGCTCACTTCAATGTCTTTTATTTCCAGCATTCGTCTAAGGATGCTGCGGTTGTTTTTATTGTCATCTACAATCAGCACCCGTTTTATGCCTTTTAGATCAACATCGGTTCCGTTTTGTTCAATTTTGAAAGTGAGGTCAAAATAGAAATAACTTCCCTCGCCGGGTTCGCTTTCCAGCTCGAGTTTGCTGTTTACCATTTGCAGCAGCTTGTTTGATATGGTAAGGCCTAGGCCCGTACCGCCATACTTTTTGGTAATACTGCCGTCTTCCTGCATAAAGGCCTTAAAAATATCTTTCTGCTTGTCTTTTTGTATTCCTATGCCCGTGTCGCGCACACCGAAACGGATCTTAACTTTTCCACCCGGATTTTTCTCCAATACCTTGGCCTGCATTTTCACCTCCCCGGTTTCGGTAAACTTGAGGGCATTTCCCAAGAGGTTGACCAGAATCTGCTTGAGCCGCATAGCATCGGCCCAAATGTATTTGGGGAGGTTGGGGTCAAGGTCCATCAACATTTCCAGGCCTTTTTTGTTCATTCCGTAGGCCACTACGTTAAAGGCTTCGGCCATGACCTCTTCCACTTCGGTCTTGTCGATATTCAACTTCATGTGGTTGCTTTCCATTTTGGAAAAATCGAGAATGTCGTTGATGATGTTGTAAAGGGAAAGGGCAGACTGGTTGATGATTTCTACATATTGCCGCTGGGTGTTGTCAAGTTTTGTGGTAAGGGCGAGTTCGGTAAAACCGATGATCCCATTGAGGGGCGTACGGATTTCGTGGCTCATATTGGCAACAAATTCCGACTTTATCTTGTATGCCTGCTCGGCCTCTTCCTTGGCTTGTTTCAGCTCCTGCTCGGCCTTTTTCTGTTTGGTAATGTCCATAACATTGGCCAGAATGCGCTTGCGGCCACTTGCATCCTCGTCCAGCGTGCTTATAAAATGCCAGTAAGCCCGATCGCCGTTTTTCTTGACTATGGCCATCTCTCCCTGGACACGCCCAGTCTTTACCACCTCGTTGAGATAATAACTTATCTCATGCTGTTTTTCCGGGACTACCAAATGGTAAAGGCTTCCATTTTTCATTTCTTTTTCAGAAAATCCTGAACTTTTTAATCCGGATTGGTTTACCTCAATAAAGTTTCCTTCCAGGTCGTGGATGCACAGGATACCCTGGATATTCTCAAAAAGCTGGCGGAATTTTTCCTCACTGATCTCCAATAATTTCTTTTTCTCCACAAATTCGGTGACATCCCGGGCAATTATATAGATTAATCCCGTTTCTATTTCGGGGTTGCAGGTCCATTCTATCCACCGTATACTTCCGTCTTTTGTAATGTAGCGGTTGGTAAAGTTTTTTAATGATTGGCCGTGTTGCAGGGTTTCCATGGCTTTTGCCGAGGGTTCCACATCGTCGGGATGGATAAAGTCAAAAAAGGACCGCGACATCAATTCCTCATCGGTCCATCCGAAGGTTTGGGAAAAGGCCGGGTTTACTTTTACGAAACGGCCTTCAAAACTAGCAATTCCAATAAGGTCTGTAGAAAGCTCAAATAAATGGTCGTGTTTCCGAAGGCGTTGTTCCTTGGCTTTTAACAGCAGCCAACGCTCAATTTGCCTGGCCGATTTTTCAAGGATGTCCCGCATGGCTTCATGCAGGCTGTTCTCCTGGGTGTCAAAAACGCTGATCCACCCCTGCAGATCGCCTTCCGCATTTTGGAAACCTCGCGTCGCCGAAAATTTTATGGCCTCCCCCTTGATGGGATGAATGGGGGCCCATTCAGATGGGGTAGCAACGGCCTTCTCGCGATAAGGAAATATTTGCTCTGGAATTTCACGATTGGCCGCAATCACAAAGATTTGGTCCTGATCACGCAGGGCCACGGTGCAATAGGGCACTTGGCTGATGTTGGCCACCGTATCTACCAAAAAGCCGAAGGCTTCGGCATAGCGTTTTTCAAATTGGGTGTATCTTTTCTTGAGGATAGTGGATTCGGGGTTTGAATTGTTCATTTCAAAGATAAAATTAAAGTACTGTAAACCCATAAACTACATTCAGCGTGTACGTGCCTTTGGGTTTTGACACCAAACTCTGCGCGGCAGCTGGCGAGATTGTATATTTTATGTTTATATCACGATCAAGGGCCGGCGGGCCATTTGTGATTATTTTTTTGGGATTGGTTGAAAGGGCTACACTATTGCCTTCGGGAAGCCCCACCTGTAAAATGGAGGCCTGTACGGTAGTCTGGATTCCATTTTTTCTGAAATAGGGCGCATCGCTCTTTACATATAGTTCAAAATTGTTGTTGTTGCTGAGCTTTAATTGGTTGTTCACGGTCTTGCTTTGTCCCTGCTGGTATTTTTCGATGGTGTTAAACTCAAAGTTTACTTCATTTCCGGCCGGTTGAAGGGTAAGTTCAGAGAGTGCTGGCACATGTACCGTTACCTCTATATTTTGGCCCGACCTTAAACTGCTAGAACTTCGATTTTCCAAATTTAATTGAAATTTATAAAGTCCCGCCTTAAAAAAGTGGGTGCGTAGGTTCTGGGAGCTTACTCCCAAGGACAGGTTGAAGTTGTGCCGGTTGTTATTGTTCACCTCAAAACTCTGCGAAGGGTTCATTTTGGACCAGGAAGTAGTGAGGGTTTGTGAACTGAGCGGGGCCCCCCCGCCCATTAACTTTAAGATATTGATGGGGCGGCGCTCTATGGTGCCGTTTGTCGCGGTAAACTGTATGTTGTTTGCCGCCTTGGCAAATAGATCAAAATTTACCGTATTGCCCACCGAAAATGTTCCCAGATCATTGGTTATCTCGGGTTGGGTATTGCGGAATAGCTGCAGCGAGTTGATTTCAAAATATACCGAATTGGGGCTTCCCATCCACTGAATTGCCTCGGGGACATTTAAATTTATGTTAAAGGTGACCGGACTGAAATCTACCGAGCTCCACCAAACCGGATCATAGTTGTGGGTTACCCGCATAGTATAGCGGCCAGCCCTAAATTTTTGGTTGGCGAATTGCTGCGAGGGGATCTTAAAACTGAAATCGATATTTCCCCTGTTGTAACCGCCGGTGGAGGAAGCGGGGCTGTACCACTCCTGGTCTGAGGTATTGAAATTTTTAAAACCAGGCCAGGCGTCTCCAGACCGGAAAGGGGGCACGCTGCCGCCTATGCGGTACAATCTATAAAAAAGTACATCGGTGGGCAAAAATTCAGACGGGAGCGAGGTGTGTGCAAACACGGTTGACTCCGCACGAATGGCTGGAGGCACCAACCACCAGAAAAAGACCCGCCAGCCAGAACTGTTGCCTGTGTACATCACCGTTTTTACCGTATTGAATTCCGAATGGTCAAAAATATGCTGGGCCGGGATGTCTATATCAACCTGTTGCGCCTGAGTGGTGCTGGCGAGCAGGAATACTACTGAAAACAGAAATAGAATTTTTTGTGTTCGATACATATTTGGGGCTTTAAAACTTCTTTACTTTTATGACGGTATCCTTCTTCTCATATTCAAAGATAATGGGTTCGTGATAGTCTCCATCCTTCACCTTGACCTTGATTTGAGGCTTGGGGTATCGGTATTGGTCGTTTTCAATATACAGCATATATTCTCCATTGTTCAGGAAAAATTCAAACTCATTGTTCTGGTTTACTACGGTGCTGAAAATTTCGCCTTTCGCATTTTTGGCATAAACCATCACACCCCGCACGCTGGTCTCGCGGGTGTCGTAAGCTTGTCTCCGCTCCTCCAGTTTGCCAAGCAGCCTGTTCTTCTTAATCAACGGGACGTCTATTTTCAAGTTTCGGGCTATGGTGAAGTTGGGGTCTATGCCCAATTGGCCGCTGGTGGAATTTTTTAATTTCAACAAATACTGTCCTGCGGGAACATTCTTAAAAATTACCATCCCATGCGGGTCGGTGATGGCGTTATAATCATTTAATGAAAGGAGTTCGTTGGGCACGGCAGCTTCCCCCTTGTCAAAGATGCCATTGTTGTTCTTGTCGTTGAAGAGCTGCAGGCATACTTTAAAATTGTCTATTTCGGTGGAAGGCCTAAAGTATTTCCTGAGTCCGAACCGCAATTGTAGATAATCGTTTTCACTGCCCAGGTACAGGTTAGATATGTTTCGGGTATAATTGGCCGAACTGTTGATGGCCCACTGGTCGTTAAAGGAATATTCCAGATTTCCGGCCAGGGTCTGGGTGGTGTTTTTGTATAGCTCAGATTCATTCCAGCCGGCGGCAAAGTTGCCTTGTAGCTTATTATTGAACCCCTGGAAATGATAATTTGCAAAAATATTATAATTGAAAAACTGGGTATCGTTATCGGTAAAATTGTTCAACTCGATTACGTCGTTAGGGTTCCATTGAAGCGAAGTGTTTAGCGAAAAGCCACCAAAACGATAGGTAAAGGTGGTCTGGTAGCCGTCAATCAAAGGCTTGCCATCTATATCGAGGATTGAATATTCGGCCGATAGGTCAAAAGAATGTCTTTCCAAAACGGTACCCACATTGCCCCGAAGGCGGTAGGCCAGAAGATTATCACGGGAATAGGAAGTATTTATTTTCTGCTTCTCAATTTGTGGCGAGAGTAAAAAATTCCATTTTCCCAAGCGCCATTGCACTCCCGTCTTTCCTTCCTGCGACATATAATAATAGTCAGGAAATACATACTGCCCTTCTACTTGTGGTTGCAAATATTGGGGTTGTACTTCAGAAAGAATGTATTGAACAAAGATTTTGGTTTTCTCCGAAAGGCTATAGCCCGTGTACTGGTTTAGGTTGAGCGAGCCGCGGTTAAGCCCCACATAATGCCGGCTGGCCAGCGCATTTAATGA
>CAYSLM010000057.1:0-8728 GCA_964431895.1 uncultured Aequorivita sp. | reverse complement strand
TGAGCGAGCCGCGGTTAAGCCCCACATAATGCCGGCTGGCCAGCGCATTTAATGAATGGATATTCAATCGCCCGCGCTGAAATAGAAGCGTGGCCTTTCCCGAAAAGCCGTTATGCTGCTCCTGGCTCTGGCGGGCCCTTTCCAGACTGGCCCCTCCTTCCAAGGTCAGGCTCTGGTTGGGCCCGCCCCAAGACAGGCTTCCGTGGCCAAGGTGCGACTGGGTGTTTAGGCGGGTGTTGTTATCAAAGACATACGATAGCTTACCTTTGGCAGATCCGCCCCCAGCAAACGAATACTTGGTTCCCGCAAGATATGAGCCTTCATCGCTGGGAAAATAATTACCCGCCAACCTAAAATTGTTCTCAATGCCAAATACCTCCAGATTACTGGCCTGCCCAATGGCGGTTTTGGCCAGTATACCCCGCCCGTAAACCGAATAATCATAGTCGTTTCCATAGAGATTTCCCACGCGCAATAGCTTCTTTTTATGCTCCAGTTCAAGATAGGTTTCGTACAGGTTGTATAGGTTTTCGGTATGGAAATAATCGGCCGCCAGATTGAACCGGCCTATAAGGGCAGGGCCCAGTCCAAATTCCATATTGGCCTTGGCTTGTATATAGTCGAAGCCCACGCCTTGTTCGTTGTACGCAATCTCCGCAAAATTTTTGCCCATGACCGGTGCGGGTAAAGGCAGCAATTGCCGCTGGGAGTTTAAAATAGCCAGATTTAAATAGAGTATCCCAACGTTTTCGGCGGTTTCCAGATCGGTAGCCTTGACCATGATACGGTAGTCTGGATAAAAGTTTTTTTCAGAAGGGGCCTTGACGGTAAATTCTACCCGCTGTTTTTCCTGCCCCCTTAGTGAAATAAGTGTTTCTGCAGGTAAAATGGGAAGGCCCTGGGGTTGCGAACTTATGTTGAGCTTGATGCTTCTGGCAGAATAGGCCCTGTTTTCCAAAAAGAAAACGAGGGTTGCTTCTTTCTGTTGCGGATTGAGAAAATTTTCCTTGGAAAACGAATAAAGTGCCAATTGCCGTTCTTCTTTTTTCGAAATGGAAAATGAAACTTTTTGGGCGGTATCCTTTTCCGAAAAGCTTATCAAAAAAGTAATTTCTGAAGCGGGCAGCTCCATAAATTTGGTCGTGGCCAGAAACTTGATGGGCAACTTCAGCTCTTCTCCAGGTTTGATGATGATTTTTTCCTTCGGATAAAGCAATAGTCCGGGATAATTGATTGCTGGGGTTATGGATTTTATTTCCTGTATTTCTTCCGAAGTATTTGAAATATGCAGAAAGTTCACAAAACTCTGGCCCTGCACTACCGCAATACTGTCATTTTCAAAATACATCTGTAGGGGGCGTACCTGGGCCTGCCCAACCATCGAGATCAAAAAAACGGCGATGAAAATAACTGGGCGAAACAAGCTAAGCCTGGATATGTAATGTAGCCACCGCAAAACCGATGGTTAAAAGCCGAAGTTTTTCTCCCCCACGCGCATATCATTGGTGCCGGCCATTTTTACAATGGCAACTCCCAAATAATTTCCGGAAAGGGAAGAAGGTACGGAGAAACTTACCAGCTGCTTGGCTGCAGGCAACATGGATATATTGATGGGTTCAAGTTTTACGTCCTCACCGGTTACGGTATTTGTTAACTCGAGTGCTACATTGGCGTCGTTTACTACATTGCCGTCATTTACTATCCCGATCGTTATCTCTCGCCCGCCATCTTGGCTTTGGCTGTTTAGGGCCATGCTTTCAATCTCTAGGCTTTGGTTGGTGTTTGCCGTTGGGGTGTAATAGACGTGCAGTCCAAACTCAAAGAGCGCGATGATGCCAATGCCATTTTGCAGGGCGGCTCTGTCTTCCTGTCGGCCAATTTGTGTAAAAAAGAGCATGCTGTTGGTCACCGCTCCTTCCTCGAGGTTCTCGGGAATGTGCATGCGCACGACAATTTCTTTGTCAGTGTGCGCGGGAAGGGAAAGGGTGGTCTCTTGGGTAGAAATCCAGTCGGCGTTGGAGTTTTTGAGCGTGCCGGGGTCATAATAAACCTTGTTGCCCTCCTGGTTGCGCTCCCAGTCCTTTAGGTTGATGTCAAAAACATAGTCTTTGTCAGAGCTGTTGCTCAAAATAATGGGAGCGGTTACTGTTTCGCCCGGGTTGCCGGTTAGGAACAATCGCGTGGGCGACATGGAAATGCCCTGTGCCAAACTCTCAAACCCGATAATAATGAAAAGGAAAAGCAGGGGGAAACGCTTGTAGGTGTGCATTTTATTTGGGGATAACTTAAATTAATAAAAGTCCCCAAAGTTACTGCAAATTGGCAACTTTGGGAACTTTTTATAAGTTAAAATTATGATTACAGTGCGGTAGCTGTGTAAGTTACGGTCTGGGTGTAAGTGCCCGCGGGCTTGCCCAATATTTTTGACGATGAAGACTCTGAAGCGGGGATCTTGTAGTTCAGGTCAAGGACCAATTGGCTACCCAGGGCAGCGTTTGATACCAGTACCTGGTCATCGGTTGAAAGCACTATGCTGTTCTTGGTTCCACCCATAGGGTTGCTGGCACTGTTTACGGCCTTCACGGTAAGCACGTCCACGGGAATGGTGTTGCTGCCGTCGGTAAAGTTGGCGCCGTCGGCCTTTACCTTTATGTCGAAGTTTTTGGTTGAGGTTACCACAAGGCTGTTGGCCACGTCCACTTCCTGGTCAGAGTTGTAGTCTGCCGCGGTGGTGTAGTTGAAGTCAACCACCCCGTCAATGGCTGCGCCGCTGTCAATGGATATTACGTCGCTAAGGTGTAGGTTCACGGTAGTGGTTGCGGTGTTGTTCTGGGCCTGGATGTTGTTGGCAAAGAAGAAGGCTGCAACTGCAAGGGTTCCGAAGATGATCTGTTTTTTCATTTTGTTTAGATTTAGGGTTATTTGTTTTGTTTTAGGGTTACTGCCAAAATTGTTTTTGTTTCATTTTGACAAGGCAAATGTACGGCGCTACAACAGCCCGGCTTGTAGTTGTAGTTGAATGTGCTTGTAGTAAAAAAACGACAAGGTCTTATTTTGCTCTTTGGAAGAAGGAGCTAACACCAAGAAATCCTGCGGAAAATCGGAAGGCAATCAAAATTATCATGCCGACCTGGCTTTGAACTTTGATCAATACCTAAAGAGAAGGGAAAAAGCTGAAGAGGTAATAAAAGGAATAAAAAAAAATAAAAGGTAGTGTTGCCAGATGTGGTTAACCCACCAAAAAGGTTTCCCGTTCCATAGAAAGTCCATGGCCCGGGAACCCAAAATGAAATTTTTACAAAAAGTTCGGTTTAAAGAGCTGTGGCCGTATAGGTAACCTGTTGCGAATAAACCCCAGTGGGTTTGCCCAATATCTGGGTAGAAGAGGCCTTTTCGCGGGGAATGGTATAGTCCAGCCCCAAAGCAATTTTTCCGCCAGCGGCAGAACTGCTGTAAAGTACCTGCTCCTGGGTAGAAAGCACCACGGGAGCGCCATTGCCATCGGGGTTGCCTTCCTGTCGGCTTTTGATGGTAAGGACTTCCACCGGAATGGATTGGTCGCCGCTCTCAAAATTGGGCCCCAAAGCCTTTACCTTTATATCAAACGGTTTGGTAAAAGTGATGATCAAGCTATTGGGTACCGAAACGTTTTTTTCAGAATGGTAATCTTCTACCGAGCCATAATTGAAATCTACATTTCCGCCCTGGGCCACACTTTCGGGATGGATGGAAAGCACGTCGGTTAAATGGATATTGATAGTTGTGGAAGCCTGCTGCGCGTGTCCGCTTTTTAGACCTATACCCAACCAAAGTAAAACCATAAATAGAAAACAAAGGCTCTGGTTTTCTTTTGAAAATAGGAGTTGGGCAGTATTATGGTTGTCCCAGAATTGGGAAGAAGTAATGGTATTCATTTTTTAGGATTTGGGGGCTAAGTCCAAAATTAACAAAAAAAATGAAACCAATATCCAAAGAGTGTATTTTAACTAAAAAAAGATGCATTTTATCGATAAGCTCGAAATGCCGAAGGATAGTTCGGGAGCTAATAAAAAAGGAAAATCCCCAGCCGTTTTTACACGGTCCGGAGATTTCCCTAAAACTAATCTTTATATTATGATTACAGTGCGGTAGCAGTGTAAGTTACGGTCTGGGTGTAAGTGCCCGCGGGCTTGCCCAATATTTTTGACGATGAAGACTCTGAAGCGGGGATCTTGTAGTTCAGGTCAAGGACCAATTGGCTACCCAGGGCAGCGTTTGATACCAGTACCTGGTCATCGGTTGAAAGCACTATGCTGTTCTTGGTTCCACCCATAGGGTTGCTGGCACTGTTTACGGCCTTCACGGTAAGCACGTCCACGGGAATGGTGTTGCTGCCGTCGGTAAAGTTGGCGCCGTCGGCCTTTACCTTTATGTCGAAGTTTTTGGTTGAGGTTACCACAAGGCTGTTGGCCACGTCCACTTCCTGGTCAGAGTTGTAGTCTGCCGCGGTGGTGTAGTTGAAGTCAACCACCCCGTCAATGGCTGCGCCGCTGTCAATGGATATTACGTCGCTAAGGTGTAGGTTCACGGTAGTGGTTGCGGTGTTGTTCTGGGCCTGGATGTTGTTGGCAAAGAAGAAGGCTGCAACTGCAAGGGTTCCGAAGATGATCTGTTTTTTCATTTTGTTTAGATTTAGGGTTATTTGTTTTGTTTTAGGGTTACTGCCAAAATTGTTTTTGTTTCATTTTGACAAGGCAAATGTACGGCGCTACAACAGCCCGGCTTGTAGTTGTAGTTGAATGTGCTTGTAGTAAAATAACGACAGGGCGCAAAACAGAACCTTCTTCTCCAGCGGGGCGTGGAGCGGCAGATCAATTCCCAACCTGCTAAAACAGAGCCTAACAAATACTTTGCAGCCTTCGGGAATAGTGATTAAATTTGGGTGGCTATAATATATAGGTATGCGTGCGATAATATTTGGGGTTTTCATACTGTTGCTCTTTTCCTGCGCCATTAACAGAGATTATAAAAACAGCTCCCGGGCAACGGGCTGGAAGATGATTGGCCGTATGGGCGGCTTTGCCAAAAACTACAACCAACAGGCCAGGGAACAGGAAACGGGGCCGGGCCTGGTTTTTATGGAAGGTGGTACCTTTACCTTGGGCCGCGTGCAGGACGACCCCCTGGGCGATTGGAACAACCAACCTACCCAGCAGCACGTCATGTCATTCTATATGGATGAGACCGAAGTGACCAACCTGATGTATCTGGAATATCTCGATTGGTTGAAAAAGGTTTTCCCACCTGAAATTGACAATTATAAACATATCTACAAAAGTGCCCTTCCCGACACCCTTGCCTGGCGAAATCGCTTGGGCTATAATGAGGCTATGGTAAACAATTACCTGCGCCATCCCGCCTTTGCCGAATATCCCGTAGTAGGAGTGAGCTGGGTGCAGGCCGTCAATTTCTGCAAGTGGCGCACAGACCGCGTAAACGAAAAATTGCTGGAGGAGGCAGGCTTTGTGCCCCGCGATGCCCGCTACCACCTTGGGGCCAAAGAACTATTCCATACCGAAACTTATCTCAATGCCCCATCGCTGGCCTATGGCGGTAACGACTCCCTACTGCACGGTGGCAAAAAATCAAGTAAACTACTTGAGTTAAAACAGGATAGCTTGGTAGCGGGTGCCCAGCACACCGATCTGTATCTGCAGCGAAAGGACGGCGTTTTTCTTCCCAAATACCGGCTGCCCACCGAGGCCGAATGGGAGTATGCCGCCCTGGGACTGGACGGGTTGCGCGAATACAATATCCACAAAGGCCGAAAAAAATATCCGTGGAACGGGCAATATACCCGTTCCGGAAAAAGACGTTCGCGTGGCGACCAATTGGCCAATTTCAAACAGGGCGATGGCGACTATGGCGGAATAGCAGGCTGGAGCGATGACAATGCCGATATCACCAACAAGGTGAAAAGTTATCCACCCAACGATTATGGGCTTTACGATATGGCCGGAAATGTTTCTGAATGGGTGGCAGATGTTTATAGGCCCATAATCGAGGACGATTACAACGACTTTAATTATTTCCGCGGAAACATCTATACCAAAAATTACCGTAATCCCGACGGCAGCTTCAAGGCCGTGACCGTAGACTCCATCATTTACGATACCTTGCCTACCGGAGAGCTTATCCCCAAACAATTGCCGGGTGAGTTGGTACAAGTGCCCGTAGATGAGAATGAAACCTATCTTCGCATCAATTTCTCTGAAAGCGACAACCGTGACTATCTGGACGGCGATGCCCTCTCACAAGGAATCAATCGCGGGGGAAGAATGTATAATTCCCCCATTCAAAAAGCCAGTGTTGATAGCTCGGGCACCGTTTCAAGACAGTATGATAAGCATTCAAACAGAACCACTTTGATAAGCAACGAGGTACGGGTATATAAGGGAGGCTCTTGGCGAGACCGCGAGTATTGGCTTGATCCTGCCCAGCGCCGTTTCCTGCCACAATATATGGCGCGGGACGATATCGGCTTCCGCTGTGCCATGTCGCGAGTGGGAAGCAAGACCGTAGCCAAAAAGAAATCGAGACGTTGAGCAGATTGGTGCTTTCTTCGGAACATGGCCTTAGTTTCTGTGCGATTGTGGGATTTTTCAGCCAAAAGCAGTATTTTGTCCATCGATTAAAAGCAGCTTTATTGATATGGCGAAATATAAAACGAAATACTGGATAGCAATTTTCAGCATCATTGCAATTATATTGATTTCCTTCCACTACCTTTTGGACCTCGACATCTTCAGCCCCTGGGAAGAATATACGCCATTGCTAAGGAAACTCAGTATGAGCCTTTTTTTCATTGCGCTCATATTACTCGCCAGCAAGATCGTTACCCAGATCATCAATGCAAAAACACATAATGAGGGCGACCGCTACAACCTGGTGCGCATTACGCGGTTTTTGTCCATAGTTTTTATCCTTATTGTAACGGCCTCATTTTTGTTCCAGAACCTGTATGCCGCTGCCGTAAGTTTCGGTCTTATCTCCCTGGTATTGGGCTTTGCCCTTCAGGCACCCATTTCTTCCTTTATCGCCTGGGTGTATGTGGTCTTTAGGCGGCCCTATTTGGTGGGCGACAGGATCCAGATAAAAAATTTCCGTGGCGATGTGGTCGAGATAAGCTATCTAGACACCTCTATTCTGGAATGTAGCGGCGATTACCTGGGCAATGATCGGTCCAGTGGCCGCGTGATCCGGTTTCCAAATAGCCTTATCCTAAAGGAGGAAGTCATCAATTATTCAGGCCCGCAGGTGCCGTTTATCTGGAATGAGACACCCCTGCAGATAGCCTACACCAGCAACCTGCAATTTGTTGAGGAATGTCTCCTGGAAGCCACCAAAGCCGACTTTGCCGAAAAATATCCCAATATCACCGAGACCCAGCGGCAACTATGGGAGCCGGCCGTATATTTTAGGATAAATACCTATGCCTGGATGGAAGCGGTAATCTCGTATCCCGTAGAGCCAGAGGATACCACGGGGCGCCGAAACCGAATTCTCAGGCGCGCCCTGCCCCTGCTCAATGCCCAGCCCGACAACGTAAAATTTCCCGAGGGCACGCTGCGCTGATCTTTCAAAATTCTCTTTAAAGTTTCACTAAATACAAACCAAAATATAATGATTGAAAATATTATAAAAGAACGCCGTGCTGTGTATCCCGAACAATATAATGCGCAGCCCATTGCCAAAGCCGAAATAGAAAAAATCCTTGGTGCAGCCAATTGGGCCCCCACGCATAAAAGGACCGAACCCTGGCGTTTTAAGGTGTTCCACGGTAACTCGCAAAGTGTGTTGGGTAATTTCCTTGCCGAAACTTACAAGGAAACCACCGAAAAATTTTCTGACCGCACCTATAATAAATTGATGCAAAACCCGGTAAAGGCCGGTTGCGTAATTGCCATCTGTATGCAGCGCGACCCCAAGGAAAGCTTGCCCGAATGGGAAGAGATAGCCGCCACGGCCATGGCCGTACAGAATATGTGGCTTACCGCCAGCAGCTTGAACATTGGGAGCTATTGGTCCTCGCCCTCGGTAAAGGATCATCTCCACAAACTGGTTGGCATGGAAACAGGGGAGCGTTGCCTGGGCTTTTTCTATCTTGGCAAGTATGATGGCGATTTACCCGAAGGCACTCGAAAGACTTCCATTAAGGAAAAAACGGTCTGGGTGTAGTTAATTAAAGTCCGTATTCAAAATCCATACCCAATAACCTCCAGGATTTTTAAAATCCTGGAGGTTATTTTTTACCGCATTTAACAACTAAAAAATTAGTTTAAACTAAAAAATTAGTTATATTTGAAAAACCTTTTGCGATTAAATTTTAAAACAAACGTCCAAAAATCATGAAGCAGTTAACCAAAGCCGAAGAAGATATCATGCAGATCTTGTGGGATTTGGGAGAGGCAAACGTGGCCTCTATTATTGACCAATTGCCCGAGCCCAAGCCAGCCTATAATACGGTTTCTACCATTGTGCGCATTCTAGAGGGCAAGGGTTTTGTTGACTATCGAAAAGAAGGCCGCGGCCATATTTACTTCCCCATCGTGCAGAAGTCCGAGTATAGCAACCAATCCTTAAAAAAGTTGATGGAGGGCTATTTTCAAGGCTCTTTTAAAAGTATGGTTTCCTTTTTTATGAAGAAGAACGACATCAGCATCCAGGAAATGGAGGCCATTATGAAAGA
>CAYSLM010000056.1:12328-16240 GCA_964431895.1 uncultured Aequorivita sp. | reverse complement strand
AGTCCCGTGGCTTTGGTGGGCGGGTTCCTCTTTTCTTATTTCCTTGGCCATCCTTTTCTCACCCTGAACAGTAAGGCGGTAAACTGGTTGCTGAAGGTAGCCGTGGTAGGCTTGGGTTTTGGGATGAACCTTAAAGAGACCCTACACGCGGGAAAGGACGGATTTATTCTTACCGTATTCTCAATTGCCGCCACGCTGGTATTGGGTTATTTTATTGGGAAGCTTTTAAAGATGAACCGCAAGGGGAGCCATCTTATATCGTCGGGTACAGCAATTTGCGGCGGCAGCGCCATTGCCGCGGTCTCTCCGGTGATAAACGCTTCCGAAAAGGATATCTCGATCTCGCTGGGGGTTATCTTTTTGTTGAACTCCATTGCCTTGATCGTATTTCCGCCGCTGGGTCATCTGTTGGGCCTTTCGCAGCACCAGTTTGGGCTTTGGTGCGCCATTGCCATCCATGATACCAGCTCGGTAGTAGGTGCGGCATACACCTTTGGGGAGGAAGCCCTCAAGGTGGCGACCACCGTAAAACTGGCCCGTGCGCTATGGATTATACCGCTTTCACTACTATCGGTTTTTCTTTTTAAGGGAAAAGGCAAGCGCGTGAAAATACCGTACTTTATCTTCCTATTTATTCTGGCCATAATTATGAACAGCTATTTGCCCATTCCCTCGATAATTACCGGCAGTATTACGTCTATCTCAAAATCGTTGTTGGTGCTTACGCTGTTCTTGATAGGGGCGGGTCTTTCGGTGGAAAAAATCAAATCGGCAGGATGGAAACCCATGATCCTGGGCGTGTCTCTGTGGGTGTTTATTTCCATCAGCGCCATTATAGCCATATTGGCACTGTAAATAATAAGGGAATAGTGGTTAGGCGTTAAAAGCTTTTTTGATGCGGTCTAATTGTTTTTTGGTATCGCGCTTCTTGATGGCTTCGCGTTTGTCGTATTGCTTTTTTCCTCGACATAGGGCAATCTGTAATTTTGCCAACCCGCGGTCATTGGTAAAAAGGAGTAGGGGGATAATGGTGAGCCCGCTGTTTTTTACCTCTTTTTCCAGTTTCTTGAGTTCGTTTTTGTTGAGCAGCAGTTTGCGTTCACTTTTTGGGTTATGGCCGTAGCTGGTGGCATGGCTATATTCCTGCACGGTCATATTGATAACGTACAGCTCGCCGTTGCTAAACTCGCAAAAGCTTTCGGCTATGGAGGCCTTTCCCTCCCTGATAGCCTTTATCTCGGTGCCCCGAAGCACTATGCCTGCCGTGTAGGTATCGAGTATTTCATACTCAAATTTGGCCTTGCGGTTTTTGATACGTACGTTTTTCTGTAATGCCATAGCTTGCAAAAATAGAGTGCCTTTCTTCAATTCCCAAATTCCTTCTGCCAAAATTCAGGGCAGCAAGACAATCATTGGCCTTCTTCCACTATTATGGTTTCTACCTCCTTGTCATTACCGTTGATCATTATTTTAAAAAGGGTGGCATTGTCGATATCATCCATATCACCAAACCTTTCCTCGCCTAACAATTTATTGGCCAATTGGGGGATGGTATTGCTGTGGCCCACTACCAGGGTGGTCTTGTGGTTGGTCTCTCGCAAGAATGTTTCAGAATAGAGTTGGCGCGGCTTATATTTTTGGGGTGTTATCTGTTTTTGCTGGGCGATAAATGAAATGGTCTGCTTGGTGCGGATGTATTTCGTAATATAGATCTTGTCAATAGCTATGGGTTCAAAATACTCGGCCCAGTGTTTGGCCCGCTTCATACCATCAATGTTAAGGCTAGGGTCTTGGTCCTTTGGATCGGTCCGTTCCTTTTCGGCGTGGCGGATTAGGTAATAGGTGGCAACTTGTTCATTTTTTGGCTCTGCCGTGGAATCCTGAAGTTTATCGGCCGGTTTGCTCTTATTGTCACCACAATAGGTAAACAAAGGCAGGAGTAGCAAGGCTATGCAGTATTTCATCATATTTATTTTATTGGTAACACTTTTTAAGAGTCTTTGGCAAAGTTATAACGAAAGTGCCACAACCTTTAATATTTCGTTATTAAAATGAAAGGTTTGGTTGTGGTAATTTTATAATTGAAACAATAACTTAAAAAAAAACAGCTATGAACGAAGATCAATTTAAAGGAAAGTGGAATCAGGTCAAGGGTAAATTTAAGCAAAAATATGCCGACCTTACCGATGACGATTTGAAGTACACTGAAGGAAAATCAGACGAGCTGCTCGGCCGTCTACAGGAAAAAACAGGCGAAACCAAAGAAAAATTGAAAGAGCAGATTGACAAGTGGTAAAATTAGACTAAGCTTTTAGTACCACGATTATTTGAAGCCAGCTCCCTCAAGATTTTTGAAACAAATCTTGAGGGAGCTTTTTATTTATAAAATATTTTTTTCAAAAATATGTCTTGATTGGTCAATTAATTTAAATATCTTAGTATTCCAAGACTTTAAAAATCATATTCTTATGAAAAAAATTACTTTTATTTTACTGTTTTTGGTAATCACCGCAAGTGCGCAGGTCAACAATTATAATGTTGGCGACGTAGTAGATGATTTTACCGTAACCGATACCGATGGGGTAGAGCACAACCTCTACACCATAACCGCACAGGGAAAATATGTATGGCTGGATTTTTTCTTCGTAGATTGTGGGCCTTGCCGGCAAACGGCCCCTATTTTTAATGAATTTTATGACAAATACGGCTGCAATGCCGGCGATGTTTATGCCCTGTCGATAAACCTTGGAAATGATGACGATGCCTATGTGGAATGGTATGAACAACAATTTGGCGGCCCCTTTAACCACGCTCCTGCCGCAAGCGGCGAAGGTGGTGCGGGTGCCGTGACAAGCAATTTTGGGATCAATGCTTTTCCAACCTACTGTTTAATTGGCCCAGACAACACTTTGGTTGAGCGTGATATTTGGCCGCTTTCGGGTGTGGAAACCTTTGAGGCCACATTCCCCACCGGTTTTGAACCGGAAATTATGGAATGTTCATTAGGGCTCCACAATCTCGGTGCTTTTGACTTTCAGCTTTATCCAACCATTACCAGTGGAGCGCTCACCGTAGAGCTACCTAATGAGGTATCATTTTCCATGGGCATATTCAACACTCTGGGGCAACAGGTTTTTCAAGATGATTTTTCAGAAAAAGTAGTAAACTTAAACTTACAGCTATCACCGGGCTTTTATTTGGTGAGGGTTACTGCCAACGGAAACACTATGACCAAAAGAATCGTTATAAAATAATTTTCTTTAAATAAATATTCAATTCTTTCTTAAACCGCAAGCGGATCTTGTTTGTGAAATACAAAAACCCCCAAGCGAAAGCTCGAGGGTTTTTTTTACTAACAATCTAATCTAATTATTCAACCAGATTCTCTTGATTGCGGAACACCAGCGAATCATTAAAACTGTCGAGCAGGATGATGCTGTCGGTAGTTATTTTACCGGCCAGGATTTCCTTGCTCAGCTCGTTCAGTACCTCTCGCTGGATAACCCTTTTAACCGGCCTTGCGCCAAACTGTGGATCGTATCCCTTTTCGGCAAGGTAGGCAATGGCCTCTGGCGTGGCGTCAAGCACAATGTTTTGCTTCAGCAACATTTTGGAAACGCCTTTAAGTTGCAGTTCCACAATTTCCTGAATATTGGCTTTTGATAGCGGCGTAAACATAATAATGTCGTCTATCCTGTTTAGAAACTCCGGACGAACCGTTTGTTTTAGCAGGGCCAAGACTTCCACTTTGGCACCCTCCATAGCCGTTTCGGGATCTTTTACGCTCTCAAAACGCTCCTGGATGATCTGGCTGCCCATATTACTGGTCATGATGATGATGGTGTTTTTGAAATCGGCAAGTCTTCCCTTGTTGTCGGTCAAGCGGCCTTCATCCAACACTTGCAATAAAAT
>CAYSLM010000056.1:0-12318 GCA_964431895.1 uncultured Aequorivita sp. | reverse complement strand
TGAAAGTATCGGGATGGGCTTTTTCTATTTCATCCAATAACACCACGCTGTATGGCTTGCGGCGTACGGCCTCGGTAAGTTGGCCGCCCTCGTCATAGCCCACATACCCTGGAGGGGCGCCCACCAAGCGGCTCACGCTGTGGCGTTCTTGATATTCGCTCATATCAATACGTGTCATCGCGCTTTCATCGTCAAACAGGTATTCGGCCAGGGCCTTGGCGAGTTCGGTTTTTCCCACCCCTGTAGTACCGAGGAAAAGGAAACTGCCAATTGGTTTCTTTTCGTCCTGCAATCCGGCCCGGCTTCGGCGAATGGCATCGCTTACCGCCTGAATTGCCTCATCCTGCCCAACCACACGTCTGTGCAAGTGGTCTTCCAGCTTAAGCAGTTTTTCGCGGTCACTTTGCAACATTTTGGTGACGGGAATGCCGGTCCATTTGGCCACTACCTCGGCGATGTCCTCACGGGTTACTTCCTCTTTGATCATGGAGGAACCATCCTGGTTTTCGGCCAGTTGGGCTTCCAGTTTGCTCAATTTTTCTTGGGCTTCCTTGATTTTTCCGTAGCGCAGCTCGGCCACTTTTCCAAAATCGCCCTCGCGCTCGGCCCGTTCGGCTTCCAGTTTGTATTCCTCAATCTGTGTTTTTAGATTTTGGACATTGTCAACCACTTCTTTTTCGCTCTGCCATTTGGCGTTCAGCTCGTTGCGCTCTTCTTTAAGATTGGCGAGCTCGGCGTTGAGCGATTTAAGCTTGGTTTCGTCCTTTTCACGCTTTATGGCCTCAATCTCGATTTCAAGCTGCATGATTTTTCGGTCCAAAACATCCAGTTCCTCTGGTTTGGAGTTGATTTCCATTCGCAACTTACTGGCAGCTTCGTCCATTAAATCAATGGCTTTATCGGGAAGGAAACGGTTTGTAATATAGCGTTCCGAAAGTTCTACCGCGGCAATAATTGCTTCGTCCTTGATACGCACTTTGTGGTGGGTTTCATATTTCTCCTTAATTCCCCGAAGGATGGAGATGGCGCTTTCGGTATCAGGCTCATCCACCACCACTTTTTGAAAGCGGCGCTCCAGGGCCTTGTCCTTTTCAAAATACTTTTGGTATTCATCAAGGGTCGTGGCTCCAATGGCACGCAGCTCGCCACGGGCCAATGCGGGTTTTAAAATGTTTGCCGCGTCCATGGCCCCTTGGCCACCGCCTGCGCCCACGAGGGTGTGGATTTCGTCAATAAAGAGTACGATATCGCCCTCGCTTCCGGTTACTTCCTTGATTACGGCTTTTAGGCGTTCCTCAAACTCGCCTTTGTATTTGGCACCGGCAATAAGCGCGCCCATATCCAAGGAGTAGATTTCCTTGGTTTTAAGGTTTTCGGGCACGTCGCCGTCCACAATGCGGTGGGCCAGGCCTTCGGCAATCGCGGTTTTACCTGTTCCGGGTTCGCCCACGAGCATGGGGTTGTTTTTTGTCCTTCGCGAAAGGATCTGAAGAATCCTTCGTATTTCCTCATCGCGGCCAATCACGGGGTCCAATTTGCCATCGCGGGCCAATTGGTTGAGGTTTTTGGCGTATTTGTTCAGTGAATTATAGGTTTCCTCGGCACTTTGGGAAGTTACTTTTTCGCCCCCCCGCAGTTCCTGAATGGCTGCTTTCATTCCCTTTTCGGTAACGCCCTGGTCCTTCAAGCTCTGGGCGATGCTGCTTTTTGAATTTAAAATAGCCAACAGCAAATGTTCTATGGAAACATATTCGTCGCCCATTTTCTTGGCGATATTGCTGGCTTCGATAACGGTTTTGTTGGCTTCGCGCGAAAGCATAATGTCCCCGCCGGAAACTTTCGGAAAACTTTCCAGTTGCTTGTCCAAAATTTGCCTTAGCGTTGCAATGTTTACGTTCAGCTTTTTAAGGATGAAGGGCGTTACGTTTTCGTCCACTTCAAAAATCCCCTTGAGGATGTGCTCGTTTTCAATCTGCTGGTGGCCATAGCCTTGCGCAATCTGCTGCGCCTGCTGGATGGCCTCCTGGCTTTTTATGGTAAAATTGTTGAAGTTCATTTTTTTATTATTTATTGTTATTTTTTATTGTTTATTGGTGTTTTTATTTTCAAGTGTTGAAATTTTCTTTTCTACTCCTCGAAAGTTGCCTCAATTGTTTTTTGTGTGGAAACGCAAAAGTAGAGCCAACTCAAAATTAGGACAAAATGTCTGCTGAAACGTGCGATTTAACAGACATTATGACGGCTTTAAGACTATCGAAACCATGAGATAGATGAAGAATTTTGAAATCGGATTTTATCATTTCTTTTGGAATTCAAGCTGCATATAAACTGTAGCTTTGCAAAAAACACATTTATATGGGATTGAAAGATCTATTTAAATCGCCCCGGGAAATCGCCAAGGAAGAAATCGTTGAAGTGCCGTGGCACGTGCTGGCACAAATGGACCAGTTGAATGCCTTGGTGGAAGAATCCAAAACCAAACCAGTAGCCATTTTTAAACATTCTACCCGTTGCGGGATTAGCCGTGGAGTCTTGAAAATGTTTGAAAGAAATTATACATTAAACGACGAACAGCTCAAATTGTACTTTCTCGATTTGCTACAGAACCGGGAGATTTCCAATGAAATCGCCTCCCGCTTTGGGGTACAGCACGAAAGTCCGCAGTTGTTGGTGATTAAGGATGGTAAAGTGGTGCACCACCATTCGCACCACGCGATAGATGCGGCGCATTTGACACAGTTCGTATAGAAATTTTTCTTAACTTAGCTCAAAAAGTTAGTATGGAAACTGCTGCGTTGAAAAGTAATATTTTGGAAATGATGGCCAAAATTGATGACAATCAACTTTTGCAATCTCTTTATGAATTTTTAAAAAGTCATCAATATTCAAAATCTTCCAAACTTTGGAATTCCTTATCAGATTTGGAAAAGGAGCAGGTTTTTTTGGCTTTTGAGGAATCTGAAGAACCGAAAAATTTAATTCCCTTTCATAAAGTTCTTGGGAAGTAAGGAATGGAAATATATTTTACTGTCCGGGCCGCAGGAAACTTCAGATCAATAAAAGATTATATTGAATTAAAGTTTGGAGAAACTACCTCATTGGCATTTGAAAAAAAATTGAAACATTTTCTGGAAATTTTGAAAAACTTTCCCGAAATGGGAAGTCTGGAGGTTCCTGAAAAAGCTATTAGAGGCTTTCAATTTACAAAGCAAACTCGAATTTTTTATCGAATAAAGGGTAACCAAATTATTATTTTGACCCTTCTCGATGTGCGTCAAAATCCTGATAAAAAACAGTTCTAATTGAATTAGATTCTTGTTGAATTATCCCGCAAAATCTCTTTAAACCTTTCCTTAACTTCCCTTCCGGCATCATAAATCATTTGCTCGTTGTTGGGAAAAGGGATGAAGCGATTGCCTATCAACCTTCTGTCTTCGGGCGTGAGCGCCCGCTCATCGCCGCGATAAGTGGCAAAGGCATTCTCAAATACGAATTCGGAGGAAATGGGAAAGCTGTTTAGCTGTCTTCTTCTGGCCAAATCCTTATAAATTACCGTTCCGCCCACAAAAACCGCCTTCTCTTGGTGGGTAACCGTTACCACCGCCGAAACGTCTATAAACCGTTCAATTTTAATGGGATTGCCCAGGCTGTCCTTCACAATATTTCCGCCTCGGTCGCGGCGATAATCGTAGCCATCGCTCACGCGTACTTTGCGGTGGTACTGCTTTTCAGTAATCCGCTCGGGTGAAATCTGGATGGTCTGGAAATTAAGATCAATTCCCAAATCGTACTGAATCCCGTTTTCCCAGCGGCCGTGGTATTCGGTCCAAAAATTGTCAAGGCCATAGGTGTTAAAATTGAGCAGGTCGCGCTCCAGGCGGAAGGGAATAAATTGGCCGGTATGGTTGTTCAATTGCACAAAGACGAAATCGGTGCCGCGGAAATGGGCATATTCCCGAAGTTGATGCACGTCGCGGTAGTTTGGCTGTACTTCGTCCAATTCACATAAAACATTAAAGGCGCTCCGATAATCAATTTTGGTATCGCGCTGCATATACACCAAGGCTTCTTGATAGAGTGCCTTTATGTAAGCATCTTTCGCGGCCAGCAAATCATTGGTATAATCTGAGAAAACAAAGTTCGCCTTTCGGCCCATCTCTTGGCTGTACAGCGGTAGCAGTGGCCGGATCAGGTCTTGACGGGCCTGCAGATCGAGGTAGGTGTAGTAAATTTGCTTGGCACTGGACGGACTGCTTTCCTTTTCCAAAAAGGCAAGATGGCGCATATCGTCACCCTTCGCTTTTAGGAAAGCCTCTTCCAACAAGCGGATATGTGGATCGTATTCCTTGGCAGACTTGTCCTTTTGAAGTTTTTTTACCGCAAGGGCAATGGCTTGGTCGTAATCGCCTTGGGCCACAAACTTTTGGGTGCGCTTGACACTGTTGCACGAAATGCTGAAAAGTGCCGAAAATAGTAGTAAGTAAAAAGCCTTCATACCGAAATCAATTTGGTTCTGAAAGCTAAATTACAATAGTAGTGCCAATTTCATCCGAAATATTTTCCCCCTTCGGAAAAAGAAACCACAAACCCGTCTATTCATCAGAAAAGCAGGTTTGTGGTCTTTTATAAAAATTACTGGTTAATGGCCGGGAGCAGTTTGGTCCTGCATTCCCCAAAACCAATGCGCACGTTTTCGTTTTTGCAGTAACCTTTCAAAATAACGGTATCGTTATCGTTGATGAATTTACGCTCGGTGCCGTCTGCCAGTTTAATGGGTTTTTCGCCACGCCAGGTAAGTTCCAGCATAGAGCCGTAGCTATCGGGCGTTTTGCCAGAAATGGTGCCACTGCCCATCATATCGCCGCTGTTCACATTACAACCGTTGATGGTGTGGTGGGCCAGTTGCTGGCTCATATTCCAATACATATATTTAAAGTTTGAGGCAGCAACCTTTGTTTCCGCTCCATTGTTAGGAGCAATATAAACCTCAAGATTTATATCATAGCTCTTTTTGCCTTTGTATTGAAGGTAGGGGAGCTGTTCCATTTCGGGTTTCGGGCCTTCTACCTTAAAAGGCTGAAGCGCATCGAGGGTAACGATCCAAGGTGAAATGGACGAGGCGAAATTTTTCGCCAAAAATGGGCCCAAAGGCACATATTCCCACTTTTGGATATCGCGGGCGCTCCAGTCATTGAAAAGTACCAATCCGAAAATATATTCCTCGGCCTCATTTACGGGGATGGGCTCTCCCAAAACGTTGGCATCGGTTGTTATAAAAGCCATTTCCAATTCAAAATCGACCAATTTGGAAGGGCCAAACACGGGTTCGGTCGCGCCTTCGGGCATGGTTTGGCCCCACGGGCGGCGTACGTTGATGCCGCTGGGAACAATGGAGGAACTTCTGCCGTGGTAACCCACAGGAATATGCAGCCAGTTGGGCATAAGCGCGTTTTCCTTGCCGCGGAACATAGTTCCTACATTGGTGGCATGTTCCTTGCTGGAATAAAAATCGGTATAATCGCCTACCTGTACGGGCATTTGCATTTCCACTTCATCCAAAGTAAAAAGGATGTGCTGGCGGTGGTCTTTATTATCGCGAAGTTTGGGATTGTCCTTATCAAAAATATCGGCTATGCGGTTGCGTACCAAACGCCACGTTTTTCGGCCGTCGCTTATAAAATCGTTTAGGGTGTCTTGCAGGAAAATATCATCGGTTAGTTCAATTCCCTTAAAATAGCCCAATTGGTGCAGCGCACCCAGGTCTATGGCATAATCGCCAATGCGGGTGCCAATGGTGATGATATCGTCACGCGTCAGGAACACGCCAAAGGGTATGTTTTGTATCGGAAAATCGGTATCTGGCGCGGTATCGAGCCAGGTTTTTCGTTTGGGGTCGTTAGCTGTTATAGGCATGCTTTAAATTTTAAAATTCTGGTTGTGGATAAATCTAATAAATTATATTTCAACACAATAAAAATCAACTGATTATTTGTGGCAAATAAAGGTTGAAACATTTAGTATGTGTTAGTAAAAATCTGTATCAAATATAGATATTTCAATAAAGTTACCGAATGGAATCACTATTTTTGGAATTAATTAACTTTCGGTGGAGGTTTGGCGTTAATGGTTTGTAGTTTGTGGTTTTCCCGCTGCAATTTCCATTTTTTCGACTCTAAACCATAAACCATAAATTTTGAATTTTTTTATGCAACGCGACGAACAAATTTTTGATCTGATAGAAGAAGAAAAACAACGCCAATTGAACGGGCTGGAGCTTATCGCTTCCGAGAATTTTGTGAGCGACCAAGTGATGGAGGCTGCCGGTTCGGTCTTGACCAATAAATACGCCGAAGGCTACCCCGGCAAACGCTATTACGGCGGTTGTGAGGTGGTAGATAAAGTAGAGCAACTGGCCATAGACCGTGCCAAGGCGCTTTTCGGCGCTGAGTATGCCAACGTGCAGCCACACAGTGGATCGCAGGCAAACACGGCCGTTTATGCCGCCTGTCTTAAACCGGGCGACAAATACCTTGGTTTTGATCTGAGCCACGGCGGGCACCTAACCCACGGGTCTCCGGTCAACTTTTCGGGGAAGCTGTACAACCCGGTTTTCTACGGAGTGGATAAGGAAACCGGCCGTATTGATTATGACAAGGTGGAAGAAATAGCCGTAAAGGAAAAACCAAAAATGATTATTGCCGGGGCATCGGCCTATTCACGGGAAATTGACTACAAACGCTTCCGCGAAATTGCCGATAAGGTAGGCGCCATCCTCTTTGCCGATATTGCCCACCCCGCAGGATTGATTGCCAAGGGCATTCTTTCCGATCCGCTCCCACATTGCCACGTGGTAACCACTACTACGCACAAAACCCTTCGCGGGCCTCGGGGGGGGTTGATTTTGATGGGCAAGGATTTTGACAACCCCTTCGGAATAAAACTGAAAAACGGAAACCTTCGTAAAATGAGCAGCCTGTTGGATAGCGCCATTTTCCCTGGCAACCAGGGCGGGCCGCTGGAGCACATCATTGCCGCCAAGGCCGTGGCTTTTGGCGAAGCGCTTACCGATGATTTTCTTCACTATATGGTTCAAGTGAAAAAGAATGCTGCAGTAATGGCCCAGAAATTTGTTGAAAAAGGCTACAATATCATTTCCGGTGGCACCGACAACCATATGATGCTCATTGACCTTCGCAACAAAAATATTTCGGGGAAGGAAGCCGAGGAAGCTTTGGGCAAGGCCGATATTACGGTAAACAAAAATATGGTGCCGTTTGATGATAAATCGCCTTTTGTTACGTCCGGTATCCGAATTGGAACGGCTGCAGTGACCACGCGTGGGTTGCTGGAAGCTGATATGGAGAAGATCGTCTATTTGATCGATGATGTTCTCAGCAACCATGACAATGACGAAAAGCTGGAGGCCATAGCCCACCAAGTGAACGAAATGATGACCGGGCTGCCATTGTTTAAGAACTAAAATGCTCAAAACACCGAGACTTCAACTGCGGCAGTATGTGGTGGCCGATGGGGCCTTCATCTTCAAATTGATGAACAGTGAGGGCTGGCTGAAAAACATTGGCGACCGAAAAATACATTCCATAGCCGATGCAGAGGCCTATATGGAAAAAAATTACCTGCCATTATATGAAAAGCACGGTTTTGGTCCTTTTCTGGTTTCCTTGAAAAATGGCACGCCCATTGGGAGTGCTGGATTATATAAACGCGATACTTTGGACCATCCGGATATCGGTTTTGCGTTTTTGCCAGAATTTGCCAACAAGGGCTACGCTTTCGAAGCGGCCTCGGCAGTGATGGATTACGCTGCGAATACGCTTCTGATAAAGACCATTGTGGGCATTACTTTGGAAACCAACCAGCCCTCCATCAAATTGCTGAAAAAACTTGGGTTAAACGAAATAGGAACCTTCACCTATGAAGATGGGGAAGAACTTTTATTATTTTCAAATTAATTATAATGATTACCGAACAAGACAAAAAATTTATAGAAAGGGCCATTGCCCTTTCGGAAAAAGGAATGGACAACAATGCCGGTGGGCCCTTTGGGGCCGTGGTGGTGAAAAATGGTGAAATCATCGCCGAAGGCTATAACGAAGTAACCTCCAGCAACGATCCCACGGCCCATGCTGAAGTAGTGGCCATCCGCAAGGCCTGTGAAGGTTTGGGTACTTTTCAATTGACCGATTGTATCGTATATACTTCCTGCGAGCCCTGCCCCATGTGCCTGGGCGCCATATATTGGGCCCGGCCCAAAGCGGTGTATTACGCCTGTACCAAGGAAGATGCCGCCGAAATTGGGTTTGACGACCACTTTATTTATGATGAAATTGATAAGGATATCTCCGAACGGAACATCAAATTCATCAATTTAGAAAGGGAAGAAGGTAAAGAAGTTTTTAAAAAGTGGGAAACCAAAGAGGGGAGGACCGACTATTGAAAGCGTTGACAATAGGCATTTGCGGGTTGCTGTTTATTTCGCTTTCGTGTAAGGAAAATAGAAAAACGCAGTCGCCCCTGGTTGGCCTTTGGAAACTGGAAAGCATGAAGGTGCGCGACACCGCCACCAATACCTGGGTCCATTACCGGGGTGGGATGGACGGCTATTTGCTATATGATGCCAACGGTCATGTAGCCTTGCATTTGTATGATAAAGGCTATGAAAAGGCAGGAATGGCGTTTCCCAATTTTAGCGACTCCATTCCCTTAGAAGCTTTAAAATATATTACGAAATCGTATTATTATATGGGAAACTACAAAGCTTCGGCAGCAGACAGCATCGTATCGCATACCAAACTGTCGCACTCAAACCCTTCGGAATTTGGGATGATGGCCCAGCGCCGTTTCTATTTTAAGGGAGATACTTTGGTGATGCAACCTGTGGAGCGGAAGAATGCGAATTTGCAATTGAAATGGTTACGGGCCAATTGATTTCGCTTTGGAAATATCACAACCAAAAAACCCGTCTTTTTTGACGGGTTTTTTATTGCTAATTATTTTTATTCTTCGGGAAACACCGTACTTTCATACGCCCCGGCATCTGGATTGTTCGCATCGCGCGTTTGGCCATTTAGGTCCTTGGTAGGTGACACCCCCGGTTTTCCGATGCCATCAGCGCCCGATTCTCCCGTTTCTATATTGAAGTTGTTCTTTTGGGTATCTTGAAAAATAGGATCTATATTGAAGACCGTGTTGGGGTACAAGGCTGCATTGGTAAAGTCGTATAATGGATTTTCACTGAATTCGCCATTTGGATCTTCAAACCGCAGCAAGCTGTTTTCAAATTTAAAGTTCATTTCTCCTCCTTCAATCTTGTTCAGGGCAAATTCGCGACGTTCGCTACCATAGATAATACAGTTAATGAAATCTGCCTTGACCAAATCGGTAACCAAGATTTCGGTTTCGGTCTCAAAGCTGTTGTCCAATGAAACCGTTGGAAAGGAGCGGAAACCATTGTTCCAATAATTGGCAAAGGTACAGTGCCTAAATTCATAATTGCCGCCCAACTGCACCGCCAAAGAGGATTGGCCACTGTTGTTTACCACCAAATTTTCGCCTACAATGGCACTGTTGCGCGCCAAAATACCTACATTGGTACTATTGTAAATTTGCACATTGCTCAGGAATAACGGGCTGTTGTCCACCAGTAAACCAACGGTGCTGTTCTTTATGGTAACGTATTCAAAGCGGTTGTTGGTACTTCCGGCGGTCATCCAGATGGTGAGCCACTGGCCTGGCACATCACTAAAGCCGGGCTCGAGGCGGTCGCCTTCAAAAATAATCTCGTTTTCCAGAGCCTCGCGGTCCATACTATAGCCACCCACGGCCTGGATGGAACCTTCGTTTGCCACAATGATGCCACTTCCATCGTGAAAGTGAACGCGCGCACCGGGTTGTACATTTAAGGTTTTATTGCTCGGGACGGCGGCATAACCATAGATTACGTAGGGTTTTTCATTGGTAAAAGTCAATTCGGTATCGTCGAGGAAGAAACCTTTCACTTCTACGGCATCATCGCCACTGCCCAGGGTGAGGGTTTCATAGGTGCCGTCGGCATATTTTTCAGGAAAAAGGAAGACAGCATCTTTCACTAGGGTTACCAATTCCACCTTTTGTTCGTTTCCGCCATTATCAAAAACGAGCTGGTCTGTATATAAAAACTCTTCCGGGTTTTGGGGCAGGTTGTTGATGTTAAAAGTAGTTTCAATAAAAATAAAGATACTGTCCTTGGCCAGTATTTGTACGTTTTCAAACACCTTGCCGGGCACTCCATCGACATTTAGGCGGTAGTTGGAGCTTTCGCCCTGTGCCAGCCGAACGGTGGGAATATTGATATCCTCATCGCTGCGGTTATAAACCTTTAGGTTGTAGGTACTGCTGCCAATATTAGTGAAAATAGTGTCCAGATAGACCGTGTCTTTTGAAAATTCAAGATTTCCCGTGCTGGGAACCGTTTCAAAATCATTTCGGCAGGAGCTCCAAAACAGCACGCAACCCAAAATTGCCAAGGTGTACAAATATCTCATTCAAAAATAATTTTGGTAAAAATATAACTTTTTGGGATGCATATTATTGTAATATGAAGAACTTTTCAAGATGGTTGAATTGTAATTTGACAAAAAGGGGACAAGCCACAGCTGCCTGTATATTTTTCATCATTTATGTTTTCGGTGGTATTAAAAAGATTTTCCTTGTTTTGGATTAGGGATTATTTCTCAAAAAATTCAATTTTAAAAAGTTTGTCCCAATTTTTTCCGGTTATGTACAGAATATTGGGTTCCCCGTTATAGGCAATGCCATTGAGCACGTCCAGCTTTGGATGTTGGGTAACTTTATCCTTCAGGTCGGTTAAATCGATCACGCCTTCCACGGCGCCGTTGGTTGGGTCAATAATGGCAATGGAACCTTGCTGGTACACGTTGGCAAAAATTTTCCCTTCTACCCATTCCAGTTCGTTTACGCTTTTTATCCGGCTGGTGTTGGTAAAGATTTCGATATAGTCCTTTTCTGCCAAGGTATTTGAGTTTAGGGTCCAGATGCGGTCTGTACCGTCACTTTTATAAATGTAGCCTTTTTCATCGTGGCACAGTCCCCAGCCTTCCTTGCTCTGGCCATATACGAAGGTTCCGGTTTGTTCCATAGTATGTAGGTTATAGATAAATCCGGTTTTCTCGCGCCAGGTAAGTTGATAGATCTTATCGTTGAGAATGGTAAGGCCTTCCCCGAAATATTGATCGGGCAGGAGCACTTTTTTCAGCACCTCACCGGTTTTGTAATCGGTTTTGCGAAGGGAGGAATGTTTGTACTGGCCGGTACTTTCATATAAGGTATCGTTTTCAAATTCGAGACCTTGGGTATAGGCGGTGATATCATGCGGAAAGACCTCCAGGATTTTATAGGTATAAAGCTTCGGTTTTACGGAGGCCAAAATGGTAATGGGCTGTGAAGCTTCATATGTTTCGCCATCGCTATAGATTTTTGCCGTAAGCGTTTTTTCGCCCAATTTTTGACCTGCCAGGGAAAGTTGGTTGCCTGAGGCCGAAATTCTTTTTCCGTCAAGGTAATAAACAACTGAATCTGTGGTGATTCCCTCTTTGTTTTCCAGGGAAAGGGAAAGCACTTCCTGGGTAGTATAAGTTTTTTGCTGATTTTTGATCTTCAGGGAAAAAGCATCATTTTTCTCTTCGGAATTGCCTCCGCAACTGCCCAGCAAAATCAATAAGATCGTGGGCGCTAAAAAGTTATAGAATTTCATGGTTTAGCAGAAAATTTGGTGCAAGGTATTTATTAAAATTGAATTGTAAAAATACTTGTGAAAGCTTTAAAAAGCCGTATCTTTGCAGTGGCAAGTCCTACACAACCAGCTCCTGTTGAATCCCCCCAGGGCGGGAACGCAGCAAGGGTAGACGGTCGTAGCGGTGTGATGTAGGTAGCTTGCCATTTTTTGTGCGCTAAACTTTCGTGGCTTCGGCTCCGCTCAGCCATCGGGTTTCGGCTCCGCTCAGCCATCGGGTTTCGACTCCGCACAGTCATTATTTCTTTCTGCTTGCTGATGGTAGCCAGAATCACTTTTCAAAAAAAGTATTTGGAAAACTGACTACATAACCGCACCTTTGCCTTTCAACAACCTTTTATGCCCAAAACAATACTCATCACAGGCGGTTCATCGGGAATTGGGAAGGCCGTTGGCGAATACCTAAATGGAAAAGGTTACCAGGTTTTTGGTACCAGCCGCAAGCCCGAAACTATTTCAGATTCTGTGTTTCCGTTGCTGAAGATGGATGTAAACGATGCAGCGTC
>CAYSLM010000055.1:2702-16599 GCA_964431895.1 uncultured Aequorivita sp. | reverse complement strand
GGAAGACGGGACGTGCTGGTGGTGTCTTCGGTTTCCTGCTTGTACGGTATTGGCAACCCCATAGATTTTCAAAAGAACGTGATCAAGCTGGAAAAAGGGCAGACCATCGCCCGCACCAAGCTATTGCATAGGTTGGTACAGAGTCTCTATGCGCGAACCGAAGTGGAATTCAACCACGGCAGTTTCCGCATAAAGGGCGATACGGTTGACGTATATCCGGGCTATGCCGATGATGCTTTCCGAATCCATTTTTTTGGGGATGAAATTGAGGAAATTGAGGTTTTTGATCCATTGAACAATGACATTAAGGCCAAATACGACCGACTGAACATCTATCCCGCCAATATGTTTGTCACCTCGCCTGATGTGCTCCAGGGAGCTATCCGGAATATCCAGGATGATCTGGTGCAACAGGTAGATTACTTTAAGGAAATCGGAAAGTTCTTGGAAGCCAAGCGGCTGGAGGAACGCACCAATTTTGATCTGGAAATGATCCGTGAACTGGGTTATTGCAGCGGCATTGAGAACTATTCGCGCTATTTGGACGGCAGGCGGCCGGGGACCCGTCCGTTCTGCCTGTTGGATTATTTTCCCAGCGATTACCTGATGGTGGTGGATGAGAGCCACGTGTCCCTCCCTCAGGTAGGGGCGATGTACGGGGGCGACCGTTCGCGAAAGGAAAGCCTTGTGGAATATGGCTTCCGCCTGCCCGCCGCGCTGGACAACCGGCCGTTGAAGTTTGAGGAATTTGAAGCCCTACAAAACCAGGTAATTTATGTGAGCGCCACCCCGGCAGATTATGAGCTGGAGAAAAGCGGAGGGGTATATGTGGAGCAGATCATACGTCCTACCGGTCTGTTGGATCCCATTATCGAAGTGCGCCCCAGTTTGAACCAGATTGATGATCTGCTGGAGGAAATCCAACTGCGGGTGGAAAAGGATGAACGGGTCCTGGTCACCACCCTTACCAAGCGGATGGCCGAAGAACTTACCAAATACCTAAGCCGGGTGCAGATACGTACCCGCTACATCCACAGCGATGTGGACACCCTTGAGCGGGTTGAGATCATGCAGGATCTGCGCCTTGGCCTCTTTGATGTGCTGGTGGGCGTGAACCTGCTGCGCGAAGGCCTTGATTTGCCCGAGGTCTCGCTGGTAGCCATCTTGGATGCCGACAAAGAAGGGTTTTTGAGAAGCCAGCGCTCCCTCACACAGACCGTAGGCCGGGCGGCCCGTAACCTTAACGGAAAGGCCATCATGTATGCCGATAAGATTACCGAAAGCATGCAAAAGACCATTAATGACACCAATTACAGAAGGGAAAAACAGTTGGCCTATAACGAGGAGCACGGCATAACGCCCACGGCCATAAAGAAGTCTTTTCAAAACTCGCTCACCAAGTCAAAACAAGAGGCTTATACTTTTGAAAAGGCAGAGACCCTGGCCGCCGAAAGCGAGGTGGAGTACCTGACCAAGCCGCAGATCGAGAAAAAAATACGCGATACCCGCAAGGCCATGGAAAAGGCCGCCAAGGATCTCGATTTTATGATGGCCGCTAAGCTGCGCGATAAGATAAAGGCCTTTCAAAAACAGATGGAGGAGGTTTGATTTAATGGCAGAACATCAAAAACCATCTTGTGCACCAGAAATTCTAAAACTTTAAAATGCTTTTAACGTCCCTATTTGGCCCGCTTTTGTATATTTCCCTTTCTATGGTTCCTGCACAGAGTATCAATTTGGAAAATAAAATTATTCCCGAAAGCATCAGGGAAGAAGCTATAAAGGCGCTCTCCTTTTATCCCGAACTTTACGATACGGCTATTGAATTTAAGTATAAGGATAACATAAGAAAATCTACCATGCAGGCCCAGCCCCGCTTTACCAGTTTTTTTAAATCGAAGGAAAATCGGGAATATGTTATCTTGATCAACCGAAGAATACAGATTGAAAAGGAGGCTTTTTCCATGGATGAAATCCCTTCGGATGTGAAGGTGGGGTGGATTGGCCATGAGCTGGGCCATATCATGGATTATCGTGACCGCACCAATGTGGGGATGATTATCTTTGGGTTGAAGTATCTATTGTCTTCCCTATTCATAAAGGAAGTGGAAAGAACCGCAGATACCTATGCCATAGCCCACGGGATGGGACAATACATACTAAAGACGAAGAACTTTATTTTGGACAACGCCAATCTTTCGGAAAAATATAAGCAGCGCATCCGCCGTTATTACATCTCGCCGGAAGAGGTTATGGAGCTTATCAACGAAAACAAAGTTGAGGAAAAGCTGCGGGCTTCAGAACTCGCCGAATAAATCACCTTATTGTGACTTTGCGAATGCTTCCCATTCGGCAAATTTTTCCCCATCCATTACTTTTTCCATTTTTACCTGCCCGCCCTTCTTCTTATGCTTGGCATTCCACTCGTGGAAAACAGCGGGCCTGACCAAGCTGACCTTTACGCCCTTCAGGGCTTTTGACCTGGCCACGGCGTAGTTTTTATTGGCTTCCTTTAAGGCTTGGTCCAAAGCTTGGGACAGTTTTTCTGGATCTATTGTGGCATCGGTGCCGAGGTACCAATGGTGGTAAAATTCACCGTCTAATTTGACGGCGGCCAAGGTAAACTCAGGAATTTTCACGTCAAATTTATCTTCCATTTCCCGTAGGGCGGTTTCCATCTTGTTGACGGAAAGCTGTGATCCCACAACATTGAGAAAGAACTTGGTACGGCCGGTAATTTTTATTTCGGCCTTTTCCACATCGGTGAAGGCAATGGTGTCGCCAATCAGATATCGCCAGGCCCCCGATACCGTACTTATAAGGAGAACGTATTCTGTATCGGGTTCTACCTCGGCCAGGGAGAGGGCGGGTGCCTCCTGTGCCAGCGAGCCGTCCTTTAGGATATATTCCGGTTTAAAAGGCACGAATTCAAAGTAAATTCCATTATCGGTAACCAGTTTCATAGCTTCGGTATCTGGACGGTTCTGGAAGGCCAGAAAACCTTCCGAGGCCAGGTAAGTGTCTATGATAATGATGGGATGGGCCAGCAATTGGTTAAAGCTTTTTTCATAGGGCCCAAAGGCGACGCCGCCGGTTGTGTACACCTGGAGGTTGGGCCAAATTTGGTGTATGTTTTCGGCGCCGTGGTATTGCAGCACCCGCTTTATCATCAACTCCATCCAGGAGGGGATGCCGCTTAGGGCCCCTATGTCCCAGTCCAGGGCGTTTTTGGCAATGTGCTCTACTTTCAGGTCCCAGTCGTCCATTTGGGCAATTTCCTCACCGGGTTTGTAGAAGCCCCGGAACCAAAAGGGAATGTTGCTGGCGCTGATACCACTAATCTCACCCTCGAGAAATTGGTCCTGCTCCTCGAGATTGGTACTGCTACCCAGCATCATGATTTCCTTTTCAAAAAAATCTGAAGGGATGTCAAAATTGGTTAGGGCGCCTATTTGCTTGATGCCCGTGATCCTGATAGACTCTATCATCTCATCGGTCACGGGTATTTTCTTTGATGTTTTGCCGGTGGTACCGCTGCTTCGGGCAAAGTATTTTGGCTTGCCGGGCCAGCTAATATCCTCCAGTCCTTTTTGGGTCTTGCACCACCATTCGGCTTCCATTTGGTGGTAATCAAAGTAGGGAACGGTTTGGGCAAAGGCTTTTTGCACGTTGTCTGAATCGAGGATATCGGCAAATCCGTAATACTTGCCGAAGGCGGTATTTTTTGCCTTATCCAGCAGCTTGTGGAGTACCTCCTCCTGGGCGGCAATGGGCGGTTTTTCGCTGACAATCGCTCCCCGCAGATCGATTGCCGTTTTGATGATGGAACCTAATATGGCCATAGTGTTTCTCCTGCTATTTTTTCGGAAACTACGATTTTTAAAAAATCTGAACGATGGATTTAATTCAATTTTAACCTTTTTTCGCAACCGTGGCAATAGTGTTATCTTTACAGAAAAAAATATGCACTATCCAGATTCCGTGAGGCTGAACAAGGCAATTAGCGACAGTGGGCGTTGTTCCAGGCGCGAAGCCGATACCCTGATAGAACAGGGGCGGGTAACCATTAATGGACAAAAGGCGGGCCTTGGCGAAAGGGTTATGCCCGACGATGAGGTGCGTATAGATGGCAAACCCCTTTCGGAAAATACAGAGCAGGTTTATATTATGCTAAATAAGCCAGCTGGCATTACCTGTACTACCGATACGCGGTTTAAGGATAACGTGATCGATTTTGTGGGCCATCCCGAGCGGATATTTCCCGTAGGCCGATTGGATAAGCCCAGCGAGGGACTGTTGCTGCTTACCAATGAAGGGGATATAGTAAACAAGATTTTACGGGCCGGCAACAAACATGAAAAGGAATATATAGTACGGGTTGACAGACCAGTGACCGATGATTTTGTAAAGCGAATGGGTGCCGGCATTCCCATCCTCGATACCGTAACAAAGCGCTGCGAAGTAGAGCGGCTCAGCCGGTTTGAGTTCAGGATCATTTTGGTGCAGGGCCTCAACAGGCAGATACGGAGAATGTGTGAATATCTGGGGTACCAAGTAGTTGCCCTAAAACGGATAAGGATAATGAACCTAAAGCTAGGCGAATTGCCCCTGGGCCAGTGGCGCGATCTTACGCCGGAAGAACTGAAATTCTTAAAGGATTCGGTAAAGGATAGCGATGGACTGCCCAAGGCGTATCCCAAAAAAGCAAAGGGAAATCCAAGAAAAGAACGAGAGGGCAAAAAGGAAAAAGGCACGGGCGGCAGGAGAAGGAGGGGAAAGGCATAGTGCCATGAAAAAACCGCGCACCGATTGAGTAGTACGCGGTCATTTTCAACTAACTAACCAAATTAAATTTCAATTATGAAATCTCAACCATTCTTTTCAAAGCTTTTTTTTCTTCCTTTTTGGGAAGTGTCACCCTCAGGATTCCGTTTTCGTAATTGGCCTCAATCTTGTCAAGATCAATGTTTTCGGGAAGTTCAAAAGAGCGTTCAAAATTGTTGACCGCAAACTCCCTTCGTTGGTAACGAGTGCTGTTTTCTTCGGTAGTATCTTCGGCTTTCTCGGGTTTTTGGGCGCTTATCCTTAAAGCGTTCTCCTCCACCTCGATATTAAAAGCTTCCTTGTGCAGACCGGGAACAGCCACTTCGACTACAAAATTCGGCAAATTTTCTATAATATTTACTGGGGGAATGCTAAATGTTTCATAATTATTCCCGTGCCTGTCCAGCCTTTCTTCGTAAAAAAAATCGTTTAAAAGGTTGGGCAGCCAGTTTGTGTCTTTATTAACTGTTTTCATATTGATATATTGTTTTGCTTTACTTTAATTTTCCTTTCCTATTTCAAGAACGGTTCCATAGATTTTTATATGACTTTTTGTCTTAAACCCCTGCTTTTTTTATGACTTTTTGTCTTTGGAAATATCATCTTGCGAAAATTTTATTCACCTTTAAGTTTTGAATGTGTGTTTGATTTAAATTTAGGGGTGAAGTCGGGAATGACCTCCCAACCAAAACTCTAATTAATCTCCGTGCCGAAATGAAAAAAATCTTCATCCGTTTATTTGATTTCTTCCATACGGTAGAGAGCAAAATTGCCTTTTATCCCGCGCTTTTTGCCATTTCGGGGATAATGGTAGCGGCGGTAATGATATTCTTGGAACAGCGGGGCGTATCACAGCGGCTCATGGACATCTTGCCGCTATTGATGGTCCAGGATGGCGATACGGCCCTTACGGTACTCAGTGCCTGTTTGGGCGGGCTCATTTCGCTGATGGTATTCAGCTTCTCGATGGTCATGCTGTTGTTGAGCCAGGCCAGCAACAATTATTCGCCTAGGTTGCTGCCCGGTCTTATCAGTGACAAACGGCACCAGATTATTTTGGGCATTTACCTGGCCACGATACTGTATAATATATTTATTCTCTTTTCGATAGAACCCAGTGAAACGAGTTATTCGTTACCGGGCTTCTCGGTTTTGATAGGTATTGTTTTCACCATATTGTGTTTGGTGGCATTTATATACTTTATCCATAATATATCGCAGAGTATCCAGATCAACAATATTCTTGACAATATCTTTGAGGGGGCCCAGGAGCGCCTCCAAAGCCTGATTGAGTCTGAAGGAAAAAACGACGCCCCCTTTCCCGACACTTCCCAATGGTACACCTATCGCGCGGGTCGAAGTGGCTATTTCCAGAACCTTTCGGTAAAGAATATTGTGGGGTTTTGCCTGGAGGCCGAAACCAGAATTTATATCACCATTCCCAAGGGGCTTTTTGTATTGCGCAACGATGTATTTTTGAAATCGGAAAAGGAGTTGGATGAGGCCCAATTCAACCGTATCATCTCAAATATAAATTTTGCCCGCGGCGAACTGGTTGCGGACAACTACATCCTGGCCTTTAAACAGATTACGGAGATTGCCGTAAAAGCTATGTCACCGGGAATAAACGACCCGGGCACGGCCATAAATGCCATTGATTACATCACAGACCTGTTTGCCCAGCGAATGCAGAAAAAAGACCGGGGAATTATTTACCACAAAAAGCAACCCACCTTGCGGGTGGCGGTGGTTACTTTTGGCGAGATACTATATAATGTAATGGCTTCATTACGAACGTACTGTACCCATGATCCCATTATGGTTGAAAAACTTTTGTGGATGCTGGGCTATTTGCAGAACCAGCCCGCGGCTGAAGAAGGGTATTATCTGGCGATAAAAAGGGAGCTGGAAACTTTGGTAAAGCAGGCCAAATCATCTTTTGACTCTAAGCAGGACGTTCAGCTTATAAAAAAGATGGCACCTTAATCAATTGTAATAAATCTTAAAGATTTTCAATAATTCTTCCGGGGGAACCACATTTTCGCCATGTTGTTCCATTTTTTTGAGAATCTGGTCTGCCACAACGGGCCGAATGCCCATGTGAAGGCCAAAATTCTTCAACGCAATCACTTCGGCTTCGTGGGTTTCGCCGTCTATCTTCATCATAAGGATAAGTTTGTAGAAATGGGTTATCCGTTCCACCTCATTAAAGGAGGCCCGGGATGGTTGCGGATTTTGGAATAGGTCGTTAAGCTCTTCCTCGTCAATTTCCATGCGGCGGGCCAGTTTCCGTATAAAATCCACTTCGGCAGATTTTATTTTTCCGTCAGCCTTTACCATTTTTATCAAATCGCTAATGAGCGACCTGGGATTTTTTTCCATAATGATTGATCTAAACCAAAAAGCCCTTGCAGATGCGAAGGGCTTTTCCATACAGTAGTCTTATTTATGAAAGTACCTGCTTTACTTTATCGGCAGCCTCCTGGAACTCAATGGCGCTGTACACATCAAGGCCGCTGTTGTCAATGAGGTCCTTGGCAATATCTGCATTGGTGCCCTGAAGGCGCACAATGATCGGCACGTTGATGGTGCCCATATTGTTGTAGGCGTCCACGATTCCCTGTGCCACGCGGTCGCAACGCACTATCCCGCCAAAGATATTGACGAGGATTGCCTTTACGTTCGGGTCTTTTAAGATTAGCTTAAATGCTGCCTCCACCCTTTCGGCATCGGCAGTGCCGCCTACATCCAGAAAGTTGGCCGGCTCACCGCCCGCCTGTTTGATAAGGTCCATGGTTGCCATGGCCAGGCCGGCGCCGTTTACCATACAGCCCACATTGCCGTCGAGGTCAACGTAATTTAGGCCTTTTTCCTTGGCCTCTACCTCTACGGGGTTTTCTTCGCGCTTGTCGCGCATGGCCATATAATCTTTATGGCGGAAGAGCGCATTGTCATCAAGGGTTACCTTGGCATCAACCGCTATGATTTTATCGTCACTGGTCTTGAGTACGGGGTTTATTTCAAAAAGGGACGAGTCGGATTCCTCATAGGCTTTGTAAAGGGCTGTGACAAATTTTGTCATTTCCTTGAAGGCCTTACCGCTCAATCCTAAATTAAAGGCAATCCTTCTGGCCTGGAAACCCAACAGACCAACCGCCGGATCTATTTCCTCGGTAAATATCAAGTGTGGGGTTTCTTCGGCCACAGTTTCTATATCCATTCCGCCCTCGGTAGAGTACATGATCATATTTGTACCGGTGCTGCGGTTCAGCAATACGCTCATATAGTATTCCTCCGGTTCATTGTCGCCCGGATAATAAACGTCCTCGGCCACGAGTACTTGGTGTACTTTTTTTCCCTCGGCAGAGGTTTGGGGGGTTACCAGGTTCATTCCGATAATGTTTCCCGAAATCTCCTCTACTTCCTGAAGGTTTTTGGCAAGTTTTACCCCGCCGCCCTTACCGCGGCCGCCGGCGTGCACCTGGGCCTTGATAACATGCCATCCCGTGCCGGTCTCCTCGGTAAGTTTTTTTGCGGCTTCCACGGCCTCCTTGGGCGTGGTGGCCACGATACCGCGCTGTATCTCAACGCCAAAACTGTTTAAGATTTCCTTTCCCTGATATTCGTGTAGATTCATAGTAGTGGTTTTGTATCCTCCCAACTTGGCGGGACGGCTTGTTTATGGAAGGCAAAAATAACAAATGTTGTAGGAATGGACTAATGTTTTTTCAATGGGCTTGGAAGCGAATTTGGACGGCGAGTTAGCGGGCAGCGGCATAGGGGAGAGCGGATAGGGGTCATGGGAGAGATATAAGAAAAAATAAAAAAGACAAAAAGACAAAAGACAAAATGAGAAAAAGTGGAGAGGGAAGGGAAAGCAGGGCGAAGGTGTTTTTATGGAAAATGGGGATTTCTTGAAAAAAATGCTTCAATTTTAAAAATTATTCGGCCGCCATTTCTATTTTTACGCATTTCTTCAGAAAAAAGTAAGTAATATGGTTTTTAGAAATTTCTTTTTTGAAAATGAGAAATAAGGATCTTTTGGCAATAGTCCAGGAATTTGGAAGCCCCGTATATGTTTATGATTCGGCAAAAATTGAGAGCCAATACCAACGGTTGGTCCATGCCTTTAAGGACGTGGAACGGTTAAAGATTCACTATGCGGTAAAGGCCCTTTCCAATATCTCAGTGCTGAAATGGCTCATAAAACTGGGGAGTGGCCTCGATACGGTTTCCATCCAAGAAGTGATGCTTGGCCTGGAGGCGGGGGCAAGGCCCGAGGATATTATCTATACGCCCAATGGTATTTCGATGGAAGAGATTGAAAAAGCTGCCGGACTTGGCGTACAGATAAATATTGATAATCTTTCCATCCTGGAACAGTTTGGGACCAGGCATCCAAAAACGCCCGTTTGCGTACGCATAAACCCGCATGTTATGGCCGGCGGCAACACTAATATTTCAGTGGGCCATATCGATAGCAAGTTTGGGATCTCAATCCATCAAATGCCATTGCTGAAAAGGATTGTGGAGAATACGGGTATGAATATCAACGGCATACATATGCACACGGGCAGCGATATTTTGGACATAGACGTTTTTCTGTACGCCTCCGAAATATTGTTCAAGGCCGCCGAAAATTTTGAAAATCTCGAATTTATTGACTTTGGAAGCGGTTTTAAGGTCCCCTATCGGGAAGGCGATGTGGAAACCAATGTGGAGGAGCTCGGCAAGAAACTGGGCAAGCGGTTTAATGAATTTTGCAGGAGTAATGGCAGGCCGTTGACCCTGGCTTTTGAGCCTGGAAAGTTTCTGGTGAGTGAAGCAGGAAAATTCTTGGTCAAAGTGAATGTGATAAAACAAACCACCTCTACCGTATTTGCCCAGGTTGACAGCGGATTTAACCATTTGTTGCGGCCCATGTTCTACGGGTCGCGGCACGAGATTTCCAATATATCCAGACCCCACGGAAGGGACAGGTTCTACACGGTAACGGGCTATATCTGCGAAACCGACACATTTGCAAACAACCGAAGGATACCCGAGGTGCACGAGGGTGATATCCTTGCTTTTCACAATGCCGGAGCGTATTGCTTTACCATGGCCAGCAATTACAATTCCCGGTACAGGCCTGCCGAAGTACTTTGGCACAAAGGCAAGGCCCATTTGATAAGAAAACGGGAAACTTTTGAAGATATTTTAAGAAACCAGATCGCCGTAAACGTATAACGGAGATTCTTTTAAAGGAAATAAGATGAGGGCCGGGAAATTTGGTTTCCCGGCCTTATATTTTCGACCATAGTCTGCTGGGTCTTGGACCTTTTTTTTGTCAAATTCTATTATCTTAAAAAAAACTTAATTATTTTTGATGACATACTATAAATACCCCCGATTTTATTATAATAATTAAAGTTTAACTAAACCAACTTGTCAATTATGAAAAAACTTACCCTACTTGTGGTGTTCTGTATGGGTTTAGTACAGCTCACAGCACAGCAAAAGAAACCTCAAAAAGATAAAGAGCCCATTAGGCGGGAAGCAGCACCGGCCACCATTTCCTTGGCCGACATGCTTCAAAAGAAAAGTGCCGATTATCTTATTACCCATGAAAATGTGAGCCGCACCAGCGGAATCCGCCACATTTACTTACGGCAGGCCTATCAGGGTCTAGAAGTGGCCGGAACCGAATCGAGCGTCCACATTGACGCCTCGGGAAAGGTAATTGCCGAGCACAACCGATTCCTGCAGAACATTGGGGCCACAGTGGTGAGCAATGCCCGGGGTATTTCGGCAGAGCAGGCTATAAGATCGGTCGCGCGGCAAATGGGGTATTCCATTTCCGCACTTGACGAGATAGCGAATTATGGTGGTACAAATGAGGCAGCCTTATTTAACAAGGCCGGGATATCTTCGGAAAACATTCCCGTAAAGTTGATGTACTACTATAAGCAAGGAATGGGGACCCAATTGGTTTGGGAGCTTTCTGTTGCGGAAAATACCTCATCGGATTGGTGGAACTTTAAGGTAAATGCCGGCAATGGTTCCATTATCGACAAAGATAACTGGACGGTATCCTGCAATATTATGGGCGATCATTCCAAGCATCAGCACCAGGAGGCCAGCACGCCATTTGTGGGGCCCATGAACAAACCTCTAAACTACAGGGCAGAAAATGATGGGGCTTTAGCTCCTCCCACGGCTCAGTATCGCGTATTTGCCATGCCTGTGGAAAATCCCAATTATGGTTCACGGACTTTGGTGACCAACCCCGAAAATTTAACGGCTTCCCCTTATGGGTGGCACGATACCGATGGAATAGATGGTGCGGAATATACCAATACCCGAGGAAACAATACCGATGCGTATGACGACGATAACGCCAACAATAGTCCAGACGGAAAGTATGCCCAGAGCCCCGGAGGCAATCTTGTCTTTGACTTTCCGTTGAATCTCACCTATAGCAATGCCAACCAATCTGAGAATGCCGCCATAACCAATCTTTTTTATTGGACCAATATCATTCACGATGTTACCTATATGTACGGTTTTGACGAAGCGAGCGGTAATTTTCAATACAACAACTACGGAAACGGTGGTTCACAATTTGATCCTGTAAATGCCGAAGCCCAGGATGGGTCGGGTACATGTAATGCAAATTTTGCGACGCCCCCAGATGGCAACCGGCCCCGAATGCAAATGTACGTTTGCAACACTCGAGATGGAGATTTGGACAATGCCGTAATCGTCCATGAATATGGGCACGGAATTTCCAACCGGCTCACTGGAGGACCTGCGGCGGCCAGCTGCTTGCAAAACCAAGAGCAAATGGGTGAGGGCTGGAGCGATTATTACAGCCTTATGCTTACCATAGAGCCCGGGGATATGGGTACAGATTCTAGGGGCGTAGGCACTTGGTTGATAGGCGAAGGTCCCGGCGGGCCTGGGATCAGAAATTATCCATACAGTACCGATTTTTCAGTAAATCCACATACCTATGATGATATTAAAACTTCCGTAGCGCCCCACGGGGTTGGGGAAGTATGGGCCACCATGCTCTGGGAAATGACCTGGGAGATTATGGCCACCGTTCCTTTTGATCCGGACATTTATAACGGAAGCGGCGGGAACAACATTTCCTTGGCACTAGTAACAGAAGCCATGAAATTACAACCTTGCAGTCCCGGCTTTGTTGATGGTCGAGATGCTATCTTGGCCGCAGACCAAGCCCTTTATGGAGGTGCTTACCAATGTGCCATTTGGAATGCCTTCGCACGGAGGGGCTTGGGTTATAGTGCAAATCAAGGTTCTTCATCAAGCAAAAATGATGGTACCGAAGCCTTTGACCTACCGCCTTCCTTTACAAGCCTTGATGTGGTTGATGAAGTTTGTCTTGCCGGGGGCGTAATAACCGGTCTAACCGGTGGGATGCCTACTGGTGGCGTATATAGTGGCCCTGGGGTTACCGATGACGGCAATGGCACCACATTTACTTTTGATCCCAGTGTGGGCGGGCCTGGATTGGTTACCGTAAGCTACTCGGTCAATGATCTTTGTACCGGAGCGCCTACCACACTTACGGATGATATCAATGTCACCAATAATCCGCCAGAGATAATCTGCCGAGGTTCAGGCCCCATCCCAATGAGCGGATCACAGTCCGTAAGTCCGGGGGTGCCCATCCCCGATGGCAATACAACGGGAGTGACCAGCACCATGACCATATCGGAAAATGTAACCATTACCGACCTCGATGTCAATGTAAGTATTGACCATACCTGGGTAGGAGACGTTATTGTGAAAATAAAATCTCCTGCAGGTACTGAGGTTACCATTATTGATAGACCGGGTCGTACATTGACAGGTTATGGCTGCTCGGGTGATAATATTGTCGCCACCCTTGACGATGAAGCGGCGTCACCTGTTGAGAATGAATGCCAACCCACAACCCCGACCATAAACGGAAGTTTTATCCCAAACAATCCGCTTTCTGCCTTTGATGGGGAGAGCACCCAAGGAGTTTGGGAGCTGACAGTATCGGATGTAGCAAGTAGCTTTTCAGGAACGCTAAATAGTTGGGGAATTGAATATGATTATGAAATCTCAGCGCCCGTGCTCGATGTGACCCTTGATGCCAGCGGCCATGCTACGGTCAATGCTGAGGATCTGTTGTACAGTATCTCAGTAGATTGTGGTAACTATTCCGTGGTGGCAGGCAGTCCTTTATCTCCAACAATAGATTTTGGTTGTGCCGATATAGGGCTAAACACCGTTCCGGTGCAGGCCTCCAATGATACAGGGGCAATAGCCAACTGTTCGGCCATAGTAAATGTTATAAGTAATGGGGGTGGGAGCACACTTAGTTGTCCCGGAAATATCACCCAGTCCAATGATCCAGGAGTATGTGGTGCCGTCATTTCCTATACGGTCGATTCCCCGAGCGGTTGCGGGGGCGGTACCTTGACCCAAACTGCGGGTATTGCCAGTGGTGGCACTTTTCCTATTGGTACCACAACCAACACCTTTGAATATGACGACGGTACAAACCCTGTACAAACCTGTTCCTTTACCGTTACCATTACTGATGACGAGGCACCAAATGCAGTATGCCAGAATATTACAGTACAGCTCGATGCCACTGGGCAGGCAACCATCTCAACAGCCGATGTTGACAATGGAAGTAGTGATAACTGTGCCATTAATAATATGACGGTCTCGCCTGCTACCTTCGACTGTAGCGATATTGGCCCCAATACCGTTACCCTTACCGTTACCGATACTTCCGGCAACAGCAGCAGTTGTACTGCCACGGTAACTATTGAAGATACCTTGGCGCCAGTAGCTATGTGCCAGGACATCACCGTCCAGTTGGATGCCTCGGGCAATGCCAACATAACAGCGGCCGATGTTGACAACGGCAGTTCAGATAATTGTAGCTCGACCACCATGACCGTTTCGCCATCAAGCTTTGACTGTAGCGATATAGGAACCAATACGGTAACGCTTACCGTTACCGATGCTGGTGGAAACAGCAGCAGTTGTACCGCCACGGTCACTGTTGAAGATACCTTGGCGC
>CAYSLM010000055.1:0-2602 GCA_964431895.1 uncultured Aequorivita sp. | reverse complement strand
ATAGGAACCAATACCGTAACGCTTACCATCACCGATGCCGGTGGAAACAGCAGCAGTTGTACCGCCACGGTCACTGTTGAAGATACCTTGGCGCCAGTAGCTATGTGCCAGGACATCACCGTACAGTTGGATGCTTCGGGCAACGCGACCATAACGGCTGCCGATGTTGATAACGGCAGTTCAGATAATTGCGGCTCGACCACCATGACCGTTTCGCCCTCAAGTTTTGACTGTAGCGATATAGGAACCAATACCGTAACGCTTACCATCACCGATGCCGGTGGAAACAGCAGCAATTGTACGGCCACTGTAACCGTGGAGGATACAATGACACCAGTGGCAATGTGCCAAGATATTACCGTACAGTTGGATGCTTCGGGCAACGCGACCATAACGGCTGCCGATGTTGACAACGGCAGTTCAGATAATTGCAGCTCGACCACCATGACCGTTTCGCCATCAAGCTTTGACTGTAGCGATATAGGAACCAATACGGTAACGCTTACCGTTACCGATGCTGGTGGAAACAGCAGCAGTTGTACCGCCACGGTCACTGTTGAAGATACCTTGGCGCCAGTAGCTATGTGCCAGGACATCACCGTACAGTTGGATGCTTCGGGCAACGCGACCATAACGGCTGCCGATGTTGACGGCGGCAGTACAGACAATTGTGGGGTTGCGAGTAGCAGTATAGATATTTCCAGCTTTGATTGCTCAGATATTGGAACCAACAACGTAACCTTAACCATTACCGACACCGATGGAAATACTTCAAGCTGCGTAGCTATCGTAACCGTCCAGGATCTGTTGCCGCCAGATATCACTTGTCCAGCCAACCAAACCGTGGTGGTGCCCGTGGGACAAATGTATACCCTGCCTGATTACTTTGGTACGGGTGAGGCCAGCGCTACCGATAATTGCACCGACCCCGTTACTAACACCACACAGGATCCCGTCCCCGGCACCCAGTTGCCAGATGGAGTGCATACTATTTCCCTCACTGCGGTTGATGACAGTGGCAATACGGCGGTTTGTACATTTGAGTTAATTGTGGAGATTGAATTGTCTGTGGGCGAACAGGGGTTGCAGCAACTCGCTTTGTTCCCCAACCCAGCCAAGGAGCGAGTGATCTTGGACAATCCGCAATCGCTTTCATTGGAAGGATTGAAGATTTATGATCTACGCGGAAGATTGATCAAGCGCCTGGATTTACGCAATATGGGAACCCGCAAAACGATCGATGTTTCTGAAATGGCATCAGCCAGTTATTTCATTGTAATCGAAAGCCAGTACGGCCAGGTTATCAAAAGGATTATCAAAGAATAACCGATAAGAAGTTTTTCAAAAAAAGAAAACCCTTCCGAATAAAACGGGAGGGTTTCTTATTTGCTGGAAATTCTTTCCTCTTATTAAAACTGAGCTACTTCTTTTTTAGCCATTTCAAATTCTGAAACAAGTTGCTTTACAATTTCGGCCGCAGGCTTTATATCGTGGATAAGCCCGGCAATCTGTCCTATTTCCAATTCCCCTTCATCCAGATCGCCTTCAAACATACCGCGTTTGGCGCGGGCACGACCCAGGTGCTGTTGGAGCTCCTCTTTGGTGGGGTTGGTGGTGTATAGTTGCATTACGCTTTCAAAGAATTTGTTTTTCAGCATCCTGACGGGCGCAAGTTCTTTGAGTGTAAGATGGGTGTCGCCTTCTTTGGCCTCAACCACCATCTGCTTAAAGGCCCGATGGGATGAGGCTTCGTTTGAGGCTACAAATCGGCTTCCTATCTGCACGCCATCGGCGCCCAGGACCATGGCAGCCAGCATTCCCCGACCGGTGGCTATTCCGCCCGCGGCTATCAACGGAATGTCAATCTGTTCCTTTACCATAGGGATGAGCGTGAAAGTGGTAGTCTCCTCACGCCCATTATGGCCACCAGCCTCAAAGCCTTCGGCTACGACGGCGTCAACACCGGCCTGTTGTGCCTTAAGGGCAAACTTTACGCTGCTCACCACGTGCACAACGGTTATGCCGTGTGCCTTCAGTTTGGAAGTATAGGTTTTTGGGTTTCCCGCTGAGGTAAAAACCACCTTTACGCCTTCCTCGATAATGATGTCCATTATTTTATCAAGATCGGGATAAAGCATAGGCACGTTAACGCCAAAGGGCTTGTCTGTAGCTTTTTTGCATTTTAGAATATGCTCACGAAGCACTTCGGGATACATGGAGCCAGCGCCCAAAAGTCCCAGGCCACCGGCATTGGCCACGGTACTGGCCAGGCGCCAGCCGCTGTTCCAGATCATGCCGGCCTGGATTATGGGGTATTGTATTTTAAAAAGTTCAGTAATACGGTTTTGCACTACTCCTTAATGATTTTATAGGTGGTAGTCTTGTTGTTTGAGGTAATGGAGGCGATGTACATTCCCGAAGCCAGATGCGAAACGTCTATTCTATTTCTAAGGGCATCGATGTTTTTTTCCAATAATTTCTCACCCAGGATATTGTATAGCGCAAATACCGCCTTATCTGCCGATTTTGGGAATGAAATATTGATATGGGTGGTAACCGGGTTTGGATAAAGGGCAAAATTGTTTTCCAGCATCTGCTCTTC
>CAYSLM010000054.1:0-16839 GCA_964431895.1 uncultured Aequorivita sp. | reverse complement strand
CAAGGACCCTCTGATTAACAGTCAGATGCTCTAACCAACTGAGCTAAGGAGGAATATATTTTTTCCTTTTTATTTCAATTCAAATTCCCCTTGGGCTCGAAACCAACCCCGATAGTTATCGGGGCTCTGATTAACAGTCAGATGCTCTACCCAACTGAGCTAAGGAGGAATATATTTTTTCCTTTTATTTCAGATCGTATTCCTTTCGGCTTTAACCAACCCCCGATAGGTATTGGGGAGGTAGGCTAGGAATTTTGCTTTAGCGGATGCAAATATACCTATTTTTTGATTCCATCAAAATAAAAAATTGAAAAGTTTCTGGATTTTGGGACGCCACAGCTCCAGCCGATATTATAACGATTCAATCTCGTCCAATAACACCTTATTTGTCGGGGAGGTGCTTTTTGAAAGCACTTCTTTGGCCTGGTTTATTTTATTTTCCTTTACCAAGGCCAATGCCAAATAGTATCGGGCTTCCTCAAGAAATGCACTTTCTCTGTTTTCCTTGGCCCTTTGTAGATATTTCTCGGCCTGTCTGGCATTGCCGCTGGCCAAATTGGCCACTCCCAGAAAGTAATTAAGCGTATCGTTTTCTGGATTGGCCGCATATAGAGTTTCCCACCGTTGTATGGCCTCCTTGTACTCTTTGCGCTTGTAGTTGACCATTCCGTAGTAAAATTCGTATTCTGAGGTGGTGCCCATAGTAGTGGGAAGGCCTGGATCGGGCTTGAAATGGGACTTAAATATTTTGTCAGGAGAATTCAACATGCCAAAAATGGCCCAGGTACACACGCCCAGAAGAATCAAGAAAGAAGCTGCCATGGCCAACCATCCTGGCCGCATCCATTTTTTGGGCCGGGCTTCGTCCATCTCTTTGTGATATTCATCAAGAGTTGCTTTAAGACCGTGGGCTTCCACAGCCCTGAGGAGTGTTTTTTGTGATTCTACGCGTTCACGCAGGGCCGCAGATTGCGCTATCTGTTTCTCAAACGCGCGCTGGGCGGCGGGGCTAAGCGCATCCATCAGGTAGGCATCAATTTGGGCTTGGATGTCTTGGCTGTCGGGTATTTGGTCAATTGGGTTCATGGGGAGATATTTGGGCCATTTTTTTCAATTCCTGCATACAGCGGTATTTTGCGGTGCGGGCATAGGCTTCGTCCAGTTGGCATATTTTTGCTATTTCAGCATAGGACTTTCGTTCAAAGTAAAACAATCTCAGCAATTGTTGGCAACGTTGGTTCAATTGGTCCACAAATCCCATCACGCGTGCAATTTTTCGGTTTTGGGCTTGGTTCCATTGGGTATCGCTTTCTTCATATTCCAATTCACGATTGATAAAGGTTGTATTTTTATATTTTACCGAACGAACATAGTCCAACCATTTATGTTTGGCAATTTGACAAATATAGCCATTGATGGCCGTTTCGCTTTTCGCGTAAAACCTGTCGTCCTTAATGTTTAACCACATGGCCAAAAATGCTTCCTGGTACACGTCTTTTGCCTGTTGCTCATCGCCACTGTTTTTCAGGACATAGCGCCGCACTTTGGGAAAATTTAATTTATACAGTTCTTTCAAGGTAGCTGCGTCATTTTGCTTAATGAGGGTTACTACCTTGTTAGACGGTCGATCTCCAAATTTTCTGTCGTTGGTCTTGTCCATCTGGCTTTTAAACAATAGAGAAAGATACGATTTATCTTCTCTTGTTTAAATTTTTTTGGACAACTTAGATGAAAAGCCGGCTTTTTTCGTTAAAAAGAAACCGTTTTTTGCTGTATCCGGACCTACGATGATTTTCTTTCGGGAAACCGTCCAAATACTCATCGCGCGATGTGATAAAACGTCATCATTTATTTCATAAAAAAAACACTCCGGCAAATTGCCGAAGTGTCCTATAGGTATTTTGGTCGTTATCCTTTATTCAAAAAGCCATCGGTAAATATCGTTGCCGTTGGCAAATAATACGAGAGCTATCAGGATGAAGAAGCCCACCATTTGGGCGTATTCCATAAACTTATCGTTCGGTTTTCTGCCCGTCACTATTTCATACAGAAGAAACATAACATGGCCACCGTCAAGGGCGGGGATGGGCAAAATGTTCATAAAGGCCAAGATAATGGAGATAAGCGCCGTGGTGGCCCAAAAGCTCTGCCAGTCCCACACATCGGGGAAGAGGCTACCTATGGCGCCAAAGCCTCCTACTTGGGTAGCTCCTTTTTTGGTAAAGACGTATTTAAACTGCTTAACATAGTCTTTTAAGGTATGGTAACCAAAACCAATACCACCCACAATGCTCTCGCCAAGGGAGTATTTGATCTGGGTCTTCCCTATTTGGTTGATTATATCCCTTCCGAAGGAATTTATTCCTATAAGCCCCTCCTCGTTGGGAATTATGCGCAAAGTATCACGGCTGTCGCCCCGGGCTACCACTATGGTATTTTCACCATCGTTAAGGGTGAGGGCCCGAAATTGATCATAATATTTTATGGGGGTACCGTTGACGGAAATAATCTTATCGTCTTTTTGAAGCCCTGCCTCATAGGCCGGGTAGTCTGGCAGAACGGTATCTATTACGGCCAGTCTGCGCGGGGTGAAAGGGAAGTGGGTGTCATTCTGAAACATTTTGGTGCCGGCATTTTCGGGTATGTCGAGGGTTTCTACCGTGCCATCCTCATGTTTTACGGTAACCGTTTCTACATCGCGGAGGAGAATATAGCGGTTTATCTCCATGACATCTTGTAAAGGCTCCCCGTTTACCGTGAGGATATGGTCGCCGTCGCGGAAGCCGTATTCCCGAAACTGCTCGGCTACGGCAAACCCCTGGGGAATATCGTCATTGGTGGTAATATTTCTTCCGTAGAAATATAGAATGCCCATATAGATTACAAAGCCCACGATAATATTAACGGTAACCCCGCCCAACATAATGATGAGCCGCTGCCAGGCCGGTTTGCTCCTAAATTCCCACGGCTTGGGCGGCTGTGCCATCTGCTCTTTGTCCATGCTCTCATCGATCATTCCCGAAATTTTCACGTAGCCGCCAAGGGGCAACCAGCCAATTCCGTACACGGTCTCGCCAATTTTCTTTTTGAAAAGCGAAAATTTTACGTCAAAAAACAGATAGAATTTCTCGACCCGCGTCTTGAATAATTTTGCGGGAATGAAGTGACCCAGCTCGTGAAGCACGATCAAGATAGATAGACTTAGGATTAGTTGTATAGCCTTAACAGCAAATGGACTCATAGTATCTTCAGTAATTTAATTGGCATATAATAAAGTTTGCCACCTAATTGGTTTGTCTTCCGCGACAGTATATATATTATATTGCCGAAAAAAATCGCACAAAAGTAACCTTTTAGACCTTGCAAAAAAAATAAGCGGGAAGGTTCCCGCTTATTTAGCAATATCTATAGGGTCAAAACAAGCCGTTTTTTTAAAAAAAACCGCCGCCCTGGAATCTATTGATGTACAACGGTTTTGTTGAGCAAACCCTGTGAAGTTTCAATCTCGACAAATAAAATTCCCGCTGAAAATCCTGATATGTCAAGGGTGGGCGTATAACCGGCCGAATAAAGTTTTTGTCCCAAGGCATTGTACACCCTTATTTCATTTACTTGTAGCGATTCCGGTTTCTTGATATTGAGGATAGCGCTGGTGGGGTTTGGATATAAAAGCAATTGTTGATCGAGGGCCAAGTTGTCTATACCTAAGATCACCTGATTGTTCTTGGAAATTATATCGTGCTCCGGGTCAAACTGCACTCCATTTACCGTAAAGGGCACGGCTGGCTGGAAGGTTTGTCCATCAAAGGTATTGTCAAGGACTATGTCCAAGGTTTCCCCATTGCTTCCGTGAAGCCGCAGAGGTACGGGAACCTCAAAAAAGTCGACTGAGGGGTGACTCTGGTATTGGGATATTTGCACATTTAAGCTTCCAACATTTACTTGGTTCCACCGGATAGTGAACCTGGGGTATCCTTCGCCATAGACCCAGTCGTCAAAAAATTCGGTGAGGTCTTGGCCACTGGCGTTGTTCATATTTCTCAACAAATCTGGCGTTTTGGCATAGCCATAGGCCAAGGCCGGATCGGTCAAATAGTCTTGCAATCCTTGGAAGAAAACGGCATCTCCCAGTTTTTTACGAAGCATATGAAGCACCATGGAACCTTTGTTATACGAAAGCCTGCTGCTAAATATCCGGTTTACCGAAGTTGTATCCTGGGCCGGCACATATACCGAACCCCCGGCATATTCGGTGATGGATGAAATCTGGTCTTGTTTCCAGCTCCTGAAAGCGGCCTCACCATCAAATTCTTCAATGACCATTCCGGCCATATAAGTTGCGAAACCTTCATTGAGCCAGATATCCTGCCAGCTACCACAGGTTACCTTATCGCCAAACCATTGGTGCCCCAGCTCGTGGGCAATTAGGCCTCGACCCAAACTGCCCATAAAGGATACCGTAGTATGTTCCATGCCCCCACCCCAACCAAACTGGGCGTGACCATATTTTTCATCGGCGTAGGGATAGGGCTCAAAGCGGTCTGCAAATAGGTTCATGATGTCTACCGTAACGGGAGTACGGGCTTGGGCATAGGCCAAGTCTTCGGGATAGATATAGTTGACTATATCAAAAGGATTCCCGTTGTTGGCAACCGTGTGTGAATAGACAGTGTAATTGGTCACAGCAATGGCCACCAGGTAGGCAGGAATAGGGTACTGGTGCCTAAAGTGGGTGGTTTTGTTTGCCCCGTTTATGGTCTGGCCCATTTCCAGGCCGTTTGCCACCGCCACGTATTCCTCATTGGAGGGGTTGAAACGGGGAGAGGTGATATAAACATCAAGCAAATCAACCTTGTCGATAAGATCCTGTTTACAGGGCCACCACGCCTTGGCGCCAAATGGTTCAGAGAGGGTCCAGAGAACGGGATCGCCATTGTGGGTATCTACTTCAAAAGACCCAAATCCTGAGCTTATCGGATTGCCGGAATAGGTAATGGCGAGCGAATCGACCACTCCTTGGTTTAAGGTCTGTGGCAGGGTAATGACTACCTCGTCATTGCTGTTCTGCGAAAAGGAGAGCGGCGTTCCACGTTGGGTGACCTCCGATACGGTCATATTGTCCACCAACTCAAAGGTTATGGAATTCATATTTTCCTTGGCCTCAAAATAGGAAGTCACCGTCCCGGAAATAAATGCCTGGGTAGGGTCAACATTCAGTTCCAATCGGGCATATTGCCAATCGTAGTTGCCCGTGTTCATATTGCGTTGTACCGTGAACAGTCCGCTTGCGGCCTTGGCTTCGGCCTCGCTTATCTCTTCGGTAGTGTTTTGTGAAATTGAAAAAAAGGAAATCAAAAGAAAAAAGGGGAGTACAGATTTTTTCATGGGAATATTGTGAAATTAGTTAATATCGCTCTGGAATACAGTCCGTTATCGAAGAAAGCAAGTTGAAAACAATATAACAGGAATGTCACCGAGAGCCAATTAGGGTGTTAAATGTATTCATTTTGACATTATTAGAAGTTATTTTTGCGGGCAAATATGAGGTTCCGCGCCAAATTTTAACGCAATGCTCCAATTTTTCAAGAAATACCGATTCTTTGCCGTTGTCATCCTAGTGCTATCCATTATCATCATTTCCATAATCTATCAAGTGATGAAGCCCAAGCCCGTACTAAAGGTTTACCAACCTGCAGATGTGGCTGCCGAATTGGTAGATACTACCCTGCAATATGTAAAAAAATATCATACCATAGCCGATTTTAGCCTCACCAACCAAAACGGCGAAACCATTACCCAGGACGATTACAAAGATAAAATATATGTGGCCGATTTTTTCTTCACCACCTGCCAGACCATCTGCCCCATTATGACCGACCATATGATAAAAATCCAAAAGGCCTTGAAGGACGACCACGAGGTACTGTTGCTTTCGCACACCGTAACCCCCGAGATTGACAGCGTGCCACAATTGAAGAAATATGCCCTGCAAAAAGGAGTTGACGATTCCAAGTGGAATCTGGTCACCGGCGACAAAAAGGAAATCTACGATCTGGCCAGAAAATCTTACCTGGCCGCCAAAGACGTGCCTTATTCCGACCATGACCTGATACATACCGAAAACTTTGTGCTTGTAGATAAAAAGAAACGCATTCGTGGGTTTTATGACGGAACGGATCCCGAAGCCATCGACAAGCTACTGGTCGACATTAAAATTCTGGAACAGGAAAACAGCCAATAGTCCTTCCGCAAAAAACACAATGGCGATAAATTTGTCGCCCGGATTCCCCATTCTCGATTAATTCCCTTATTTTTGCCTAGTTTAAAATCAATCTAAATAAAAATGGCTACGATCGCTTCCCTTAAAAAAGGCCAACGCGGCATCATAAAAGACTTTTCAGTAGATGATGTGCCCCTAAAGTTGTTAGAGATGGGCTGCCTGCCCGGCAATGAGGTCTCCCTATTGCAAATTGCACCTTTTAAGGACCCGCTTTACCTCAACATAAACGGCAGTCATCTGGCCATTCGGAGAGAAACCGCCTGTAAGATTGAAATCGAATTGATTTAGAAAAGAACAAACACCACATCCTTCCAAAAAACCCGTAAAACCGTTTTCTTGGGAAGAAATGTAGCTATGGCAAAACACATCAATGTAGCACTTGTTGGAAATCCAAACACGGGGAAAACTTCCGTTTTTAACCGCCTTACGGGGCTCAACCAAAAAGTGGGCAACTATCCCGGCATCACGGTCGAGAAAAAACAGGGCACCTGCAAGTTCGGAAGAAACTGCAAGGTGCACATCCTTGACCTCCCCGGTACCTATAGCCTCAATGCCTCCTCGCTCGATGAAAACGTGGTCATTGAACTGCTGCTCAACAAAAACGATAAAGACTTTCCCGATGTGGCCGTGGTGGTGGCCGATATTGAAAACTTGAAACGGAACCTGCTGCTTTTTACGCAAATCAAGGATCTGGGCATACCCACTATCCTGGCCATCAATATGTCTGATAGGATGAAACGTAAGGCCATCTCCTTGGATGTTCCCCTATTGGAAGAAAAGCTCAATACGAAGATCGCCCTTATCAGTTCGCGAAAAAATTTGGGCTTCGACTATTTAAAGGAGCTTATTGAAGACTACAAGCACCTTCCCACGGCCCCTTGCCTCAATGCCTCGAGCATTGCCCCAGAGTATTTTGACCGCCTGCGAAAGGCCTTCCCCACCCAGGACCTCTACAAGCTGTGGCTGGTGATAACCCAAGATGTGAACTTCGGAAAACTGGACCGCAACGAGCTCAAGGGAGTGGCTTCTTTCCAAACCGAATCGGAAGGAAACCTCAAACGCCTCCAACAAAAGGAGACCGTGGCCCGTTACAAATTTATCAATGACACCTTAAAGGAAACCCTTCACATAGATACCGCCAATGCCAAGGATTTCAAAAGCCGCCTAGACCGCATTTTAACGCACAAGGTTTGGGGTTATGTCATCTTCTTCGGGATCTTACTGCTTATTTTTCAGGCTATTTTTGACTGGAGCGAATATCCCATGGATTTTATAGATCGCAGTTTTGCCGCCTTGAGCGAATGGGCCAAAAACACCCTTCCTCCGGGCGATTTTACCAATTTGATTGCCGAAGGGATCATTCCCGGACTTGGAGGTATTGTCATATTTATTCCACAGATTGCCTTTTTGTTTCTTTTTATTTCCATTCTCGAGGAAACTGGCTATATGAGCCGGGTTGTATTTTTGATGGACAAACTCATGAGGCGCTTTGGGCTGAGTGGCAAGAGTGTGGTGCCGCTGGTAGCGGGTACCGCCTGTGCCATTCCCGCCATCATGGCCACCCGGAATATTGAAAACTGGAAGGAACGGCTAATAACGATTTTGGTAACGCCTTTTACTACCTGTTCGGCCAGGCTTCCTGTATATTTGATTATCATTTCATTGGTGATTCCAGATACCCGGGTGTTGGGAATTTTCAGCCTGCAGGGGCTCACCCTTATGTTTATGTATATCCTTGGGTTTGGGGCTGCCATTTTTTCGGCTTACATTCTGGATAAAATCCTAAGGATCAGATCACGCAGCTTTTTTGTGATGGAAATGCCCAATTACAAATTGCCCCTACCCAAAAACGTTTTGATCACCGTGGTGGAAAAAACCAAGGCCTTTGTGTTTGGTGCGGGAAAAATAATTCTTGCCATTTCCATCATCTTATGGGTCCTGGCTTCCTATGGCCCCGGAAAGTTTAATCGGGCCGATGAAATTGTACGGGCCAGTTATGCAGGTCAGGATGTTTCCGAAGATGAAATTGACAACCACATAGAATCGTTCAAGCTTGAACATTCGTATATCGGCCGTATAGGCCACGCCATTGAGCCAGCGGTGCGGCCACTGGGCTACGATTGGAAAATCGGGATAGCCATCGTGAGTTCCTTTGCCGCGCGTGAGGTTTTTGTGGGAACCCTCGCCACCATATACAGTGTGGGTAGCGACGATGAACAGACCATTAAAAGCCGCATGGCCGCCGAGGTTAACCCCGTTTTGGGCGGGCCGCTGTTCAATTTTGCCAGTGGCGTATCCCTCTTGTTGTTCTACGCCTTTGCCATGCAATGTATGAGTACCCTGGCCGTAGTCAAAAAGGAAACCAACAGCTGGAAATGGCCTATGTGGCAATTGTTTGTAATGAGTGCTATTGCCTATATCGTGTCTTTGGCAGCCTATCAAATATTGAAATAAAACTTAAAAACCTAAGCAATGATTCAGACTATATTGGTATTAATAACTTTTTTACTGGCCGTTGGCTTTTTGGTAAAGAAATTTCTTTACAGCTATATCCTTGAAATCACCGGCAAAAAAGCCAAACAGCACGGAATCCACGATTGTAGTAGTTGTAGCTTTAACAAATAGCAAGTGGGCTTGTTAAGCATTTTCAAAATCCACAGCTTCACCGCCTAATTTTGCTATCTTTGTGCTATGCAAACACTTTTGGTAATAGTGACTTTTGTACTGGCCACAGGCTTTTTGTTAAAAAAGTTTGTGTGGAATCCTATTTTTGAAAGCCGAAAAAAATCCCTTGGAACCTTGGACGGCGGCAGGACCAAATGTGGCAATACCGACTGTGGCTGCCATTGAGGTTATTGGTTCTTTTCTTCACAAATCAATAGTACATAATCCAGTTTCTTTCCAACGGTATCTTTGGTAGGATACGGATTCAGCTTGACGCCGTTGATGGCAAAATTTGCTGAGCTATATAAATTTGTGTTTTCTTTTTCCCCAGGTCTTAAAGCACCAAAAATCATCGTTTTTTCTTCAGTTTTTCCGTTCGCGGCCACATTTACCTTAACAATGGCCCGGCCCGCCCAAATACAATCTACCCCTTCGGGGCAGCGGGAGTCTTCCACTACTTCCTCAAAGGTTATGGATATACCTTTTACATCAACTGTTTGCCCCAACGGAATCTTTATGGCAATCTTTGGGGTTTTGGCAGCATCTTCCTGCCCAAAGGCGAAGGTTGAAAAAAGAATGATCAATGCAAAGAGTGGATTTTTCATTGTTAATGGTTTTTCAATTTTAAAGATACCTATAAAATTGCTATCAAAAAATTGCAGCGGCAGCATTTTGTTTTTATTTAGACAATAAAAACCGGAATATTTACCCTATGCCGAACGCTGTCAACCGTCGTACCCAGGAGTAAGTCCTTAAACCCGGTATGGCCGTGGGCGCCAAGGACCAGCAGATCAAAATCATCGGCATTGACGATTTTTGGGATATTCTTTTTGGGCGACCCAAACCCAAGTTCAACCGAAACCTTAAAGCCCTTTGCCTCCAGCTTCCTTTTATAGGTATGCAGGAAGGCCTCATCGCTCTCGGTTTCGTAATCGTCAATTTCATCACCATAGATCATAGCGCCGGGCGTTTCAACTATATGGATAAGCGTATAGTGGGCATCCCTTCCCCCCAATTGCAGGGCGGCAGAAATACTCTTTTCGTCTGAAGTGGAGAAATCAACGGGCACGGCAATTTTTTTATACGCCAAGGGTTGGGCCAGTTCATCTACCTTGGCATCGAGGATGTGGGGCACCATTTTTCGATCTTTGTATTTATGGGGCCGGGCCGGCGTCTTAAACGTAATGTAAATGAGCAGTACGGCAGCACCAATAGCCGCGGGAACCACAAACAGCCAGATATAAACAGGGTCTTCGGAAGTAGTAAGCCAGCCCACGATCTCGTCATAGACCAATTTGGCATTGAGCGCAACGATAATGGCCGTAATGAGCCAAGAGGCAATCTGGAGCGGCAATTTAATACGGAAATCGCCCATCAACTTTTTGTTGCTCACAAAATGAATAAGCGGAATAATGGCAAAGCCCAATTGAAGGCTCAGCACCACCTGGCTGAGAACGAGCAGCTCTCCCGTGCCCCGTTCCCCAAAATAAATAACCGTAAAAATAGCGGGTATAATGGCCAGCAATCGCGTTATCAACCGCCGTACCCAGGGCTGGATGCGCAGGTTGAGATGGCCTTCCATCACAATCTGCCCCGCAAGGGTTCCCGTTAAGGTACTGCTCTGCCCAGCCGCGATAAGGGCAATTGCGAAAAACGCCGGAGCCAGTTTGGAGCCCAAGAGCGGTTCCAAAAGGGCGTGGGCATCCTGGATTTCGGCTACTTCATAGAGTCCATTTTCAAAAAACACGGCCGCGGCCAAAATAAGGATGGCCGCATTTACAAAAAATGCCAGATTTAAGGCTATCGCCGAATCGATAAAGTTAAATTTAAGCGCCTGTTTTATACCTTTCTTGCTGCGGTCTATCTTCCGCGACTGTACCAATGACGAGTGCAGGTAAAGGTTGTGCGGCATCACGGTGGCGCCAATAATACCAATGGCAATGTAGAGCGCGGTGCTGTTGGGGATTGAAGGAATAAACCCTGCCATTATATCGCCCACATCGGGTTTGGCCAAAAACATTTCAACAAAAAAGGAAAGACCGATAATAAAGATAAGCCCGATAATGAAAACCTCCATTTTTCGCATGCCTTTGTTCAAAAGAAAAAGCAACAGAAAGGTATCTAAGGCCGTGATGCAAACACCCCAGATCATGGGGATGCCAAACAAGAGGTTTAGACCAATAGCCATCCCGATGACCTCGGCCAGATCGCAGGCCACAATGGCAATTTCTGCCAGTATGTAAAGAATGAAATTGACAAAGGGATTGTAAGCTTCGCGCGAAGCCTGTGCCAGATCGCGGCCTCGTACCACCCCCAAGCGCGCACAAAGGCTTTGGAGCAGCAGGGCCATGATATTGCTCATCAACAACACCCAAATAAGCTTGTACCCAAACTGGCTTCCGCCCGCAATATCGGTGGCCCAGTTGCCGGGGTCCATATAGCCCACGCTTACCAAGTAGGCAGGGCCCAAAAAAGCGAGCAATCTTTTCCACGGTGATTTTTTGGATGTTTCAACCGTGCCGTGTACTTCTTCCAGTGATTTATGTGTGCCTCTTGCCATAGTGCCTATTCCTTGGTTTGAACGAAGAGATTTTCGGCAATCTTTTTGGAAATGAAAAACTGGTCGTTGCCTACCAGAATTACCATGGAACCGTCAAAGAATTCCTTGCCCAGCACGGTAATCTTGGTGCCGATGCTTATCTTCTTTTTATCCAAATATTGCAAAAATTCAGAACTGGTTTCCTTCACGCCCACGCAAACGCCCTGCTGGTTTTTTTCAATTTCGGAGAGCAATTTCTTCTCGGTGCGCTTTAAAACGCCATGCTTATCGGGAATGGGATCGCCATGGGGGTCAAAATCGGGGCTGCCTAAAAATTCATCCAAGCGGGTTATGAGCTCGTCAGACTGGATGTGCTCCAACTGTTCCGCTATATCGTGCACCTCATCCCAATGAAAATGTAGCTTTTCTACCAAAAACACCTCCCATAACCGGTGCTTGCGGATCACATTGGCAGCCAGTTTTCTTCCCTTTTCGGTAAGCTGGGCACCTTTATACCGCTTATAGATCAACATATTTTTTTCGGCCAGTTTCTGTACCATATCGGTAACCGAGGAGGGTTTGGTATCCATACTTTCGGCAATGGCGTTGGTACTTACCTCGCCTTCACTCTCCAGCTCCAAATGGAAAATGGCCTTTAAATAATTCTCTTCCGCAAGGGTCATCATCGTGATTTACGTTTATGCAAAGATATATTTTTTAATTTGAAAACATATTTTTAGCTTTGCCTAAATTTATAATTAGCTTCAAGTAATAATATGAAACACCTCCTATTTTCAACCATTTTATTTTCCGGGGCTTCGGCTTTGGCGCAATCAGAAATCTCCGGAAAAGTAACCAGCGACGGCCAGCCCCTTCTCTTTGCCAACGTTTATGTGGAAAACTTGCAAAAAGGCGCCATTACCGATGAAGACGGTCATTATTCCTTTATGGTTTCCGAAGGGAAATATGAAGTTTCGGCCTCGTTTGCCGGCTATTCCAAGGAAACAAAAACCGCGGAGGTCAAAAAGCCCAAAATCACTTTAAATTTTGAATTGGTCCCCGACAGCACCTTGGACGAAATCGTCATTAGCGGCACGATGAAACCGGTACTTCGGAAGGAAAGTCCCGTACCGGTGGAAGTCTATACGCCCACTTTTTTGAAAAAAAATCCCACTCCCAGCGTTTTTGATGCACTGCAGACCGTGAACGGCGTCCGGCCCCAATTAAATTGCAACGTGTGCAATACCGGCGACATCCACATCAACGGGCTGGAAGGGCCCTATACCTTGGTACTTATTGACGGCATGCCCATCGTGAGCGGGCTCAGCACGGTATATGGGCTCAGTGGCATCCCAAATTCGCTGATAGATCAGGTGGAAATTGTAAAAGGTCCCGCCTCCTCGCTATACGGCAGTGAGGCCGTGGGTGGCTTGATAAACGTGATTACCAAATTGCCCGAACACGCGCCCAAACTTTCGGTAGATATTTTTGGAACCACTTGGGGCGAAGTGAATATGGACCTGGGCTTTAAGCAGCAACTGGGTTCGGCCACCGCATTGTTCGGGGCAAATTACTATAATTATTCAAACCCCAAGGATGAAAACAACGATAATTTTACCGATGTAACCCTTCAGGACCAGATTTCCGTCTTCAACAAATGGAACTTTAAACGGAAGGAAAACCGAATGGCATCCCTAGCAGGAAGATTTTATTACGAAGACCGCTGGGGTGGCGAAATGCAATGGAACCCGTCCTAGCGCGGCGGCGATGAAGTGTATGGCGAAAGCATCTACACCGCGCGCTACGAACTGCTTGGAAGCTACCAACTGCCCGTTTCGGAAAAACTCCTTTTTTCCTTTTCGTATACCGACCATGACCAAAACTCGGTGTATGGCGATACCCATTATATGGCCAAACAGCGCATTGGGTTTGGGCAGCTTACCTGGGACAAAAAATTGGGAAACCACGACTTGTTGTTCGGCGCCGCGGGCCGCTATAATTTTTATGACGACAATACCCCCGCAACGGCAAATGACACGGGGAACGAACCCGAAGAAGTGGCTATTCCCTCCCTTTTTGTCCAGGATGAATATAAATTCAACGAGGCCCATACCCTTTTGCTGGGCGCCCGTTATGACTACGATTCGCGCCACGGCAGTATTTTCACGCCACGCCTGGCCTACCGCTGGAAATTTTCTGATGATGATATCCTTCGGATAAATGCAGGAACGGGCTTTCGGGTGGTCAACTTGTTCACCGAGGACCACGCCGCCCTGACCGGAGCGCGGGAGGTGGTGATTGAAGGCGATCTGGACCCCGAACAGAGCTACAACGTGAATTTAAATTACCTAAAGAAAATCTACCTAAACGCCGGGCATATTCTCAATTTCGAGGCTTTTGGCTGGTACACTTATTTTACCAATGCCATCTTGCCCGATTACGATACCGACCCCAATAAAATCATATATTCCAACCTCGATGGGCACGCTGTTTCCAAAGGATTGGGACTAAACCTGGACGCCCATTTCACCAACAGGTTGAAGGCCGTGATAGGCTTTACCTACCAAGACGTGAGCAGTACCGAAAACGGCCAAACCACCGAGCAGATGCTGGCCGAAAAATACAGCGGAACCTGGGCCGTGACCTACCGTATCTTTAAATACGACCTGGCCATAGACTACACCGGAAACCTCTATGGCCCCATGCGCCTGCCCCTTCTCGGAGATTTAGACCCACGGCCGGAATATAGCCCCGTGTGGAGCATCCAAAACATTCAGTTGACCTATGATGGATTAAAGAATTTTGAAATCTATGGCGGGGTAAAGAACCTGCTGGACTGGACGCCAGCCAAATCGGCTCCTTTTTTAATCGCCCGAGCCAATGATCCCTTTGACAAGGATGTAGTTTTTGACGAGGGCGGAAATGTAGTGCCCACGCCCAACAACCCTTACGCCCTTACTTTTGACCCCAACTACGTGTATGCGCCCAACCAGGGCATCCGTGGATTTTTGGGGGTGCGGTTTACTTTGAAATAGCATTTGTTTGGTTATGCTAAATTCAGGAGCCTTCACACAGATTTTAGGATGGTGAAGGCTCCACTTTTTGTGGTTCGGCCCTAAAAGGCTCAAGGGCCTGCAAAGCTTTGTGCACAGATGAAATCCCTTCAAAAGTCAAGAGCAACCGCAAGCCATTGCGGGTCTGTTTTTCCTTCATCGTGACCTTTTGGGGGTGGCTCTGCACGTATTGCAGCACTTTTGTAAACGCCTCACTCTGGTAGAAGGCGCTCTGCTGGTCTGCCACAAAATAACCTACCAATTTCTTCTGCTTCATCACCACCCGTTCCAGGCCCATGGCTATGGCAATCCATTTTATGCGCACGCTGTTCAAAAGAGCTGCGGCTTGTTTGGGAAGTTCCCCAAAGCGGTCGACCAATTCCTTTTCAAACTTTTGGAGTTCGGTCTCGTTTTTCAATTCGTTGAGTTTGGTGTAAAGGTTTAGCCGCTCGGTGATATTATTTATATAATCATCGGGAAATAGCAATTCGAAATCGGCATCGATGGTCATTTCCTTTACAAAATTCTTCTTCGGCCCTTCCGTTTCTTCGTAAAGATCTTTAAACTCCTTATCCTTCAATTCCTCAATGGCTTCGGAAAGAATTTTTTGGTAGGTCTCAAAACCTATTTCGTTTATAAATCCGCTCTGCTCGCCGCCCAACAGATCGCCCGCGCCACGAATTTCCAGATCCTTCATCGCAATGTTGATGCCGCTGCCCAATTCCGAAAACTGTTCCAAAGCGGTGATTCGTTTTCTCGCCTCATCGGTCATGGCCGAAAATTCGGGTGTGATGAAATAACAGAACGCCTTTTTGTTGCTTCGGCCCACGCGGCCCCGCATTTGGTGCAGATCGGAAAGGCCGAAATTATTGGCATTGTTGATAAAAATGGTGTTGGCATTGGGTACGTCCAAACCGCTTTCAACAATGGTGGTGGAAACCAACACATCAAATTCATTGTTCATAAACCGAAGCATTAAATCTTCCAGTTTCTTGCCGTCCATTTGCCCGTGGCCAATCCCGATTTTTGCATCGGGTACCAGGCGCTGGATCATTCCGGCCACTTCCTTTATGTTTTCAATCCGGTTATGGACAAAGAAAACCTGCCCGCCACGCGAGATTTCATACATAATGGCATCGCGAATGGCTTCTTCCCCAAAACGGATGACGTGGGTTTCCACGGGATAGCGGTTGGGCGGCGGGGTGGTAATGACCGAAAGATCGCGCGCCGCCATCAAGCTGAACTGCAAAGTACGCGGAATGGGCGTGGCCGTAAGGGTGAGCGTGTCAACGTTTTCCTTGATGGTCTTTAGTTTGTCTTTTACCGCTACGCCGAATTTTTGTTCTTCATCAATAACCAAAAGCCCCAAATCCTTAAATTGTACGGTTTTGTTGACCAATTGATGCGTGCCGATCACGATGTCGAGCTTTCCGTTTTTCAATTCCTCCAAAACCGTACGGCGCTCCTTGGCGGTGCGGAAACGGTTGAGATAATCCACTTTTACGGGCATATCGGCCAAACGCTCTGAAAAGGTCTTGAAATGCTGAAACGCCAAAATGGTGGTGGGCACCAGCACGGCCACCTGCTTGCCATTATCAACCGCCTTAAAAGCCGCGCGAATGGCCACTTCGGTTTTTCCGAAGCCAACGTCGCCACAGACCAAACGGTCCATGGGGCGTTCAGCCTCCATGTCTTTTTTTACGTCTTCGGTGGCCGTGCTTTGGTCAGGCGTGTCCTCATAAATAAAAGAGGATTCCAGTTCGGCCTGCAAATAACTATCGGGATCAAAGGCGAAGCCCTTTTGCAACCGCCGTTTGGCATAAAGCTCGATTAAATCAAACGCAATCTCCTTTACGCGCCTTTTGGTTTTTTGTTTCAGTTTTTTCCAGGCATCGCTGCCCAATTTGTAAATTTTGGGCTCCTTTCCGTCCTTGCCGTTATATTTTGAAATCTTGTGCAACGAGTGGATGCTGACGTATAAAATATCGCGATCGCCATAAAAAAGTTTGATGGCTTCCTGCATTTTCCCTTCCACTTCAATCTTTTGCAAACCGCCAAATTTTCCAATGCCGTGATCGATGTGGGTTACGTAATCGCCCACTTCCAGATTGGTAATTTCCTTTAAAGTGATGGCCTGTTTTTTGGCATACCCGTTTTTAAGCGAAAATTTGTGGTAGCGCTCAAAAATCTGGTGATCGGTGTAGCAAACTATTTTTAAATCGTCATCAATAAAACCTTGAAACAGTGGAAAGACAATGGTTTCAAACTGTTCCACATTTTGCTGTGCGCCCGCATCGAGCGGA
>CAYSLM010000053.1:0-16880 GCA_964431895.1 uncultured Aequorivita sp. | reverse complement strand
GGAAACCGAAGTATTTTTGATACAATAAAGGTAGAAAGCGCAATAAACACCGCGTTTATTGAAAACAGGTAAAGGGCACCCCCAGCATACGAAGCATTGCCAATGGCCAGGCCGTAGCCCACGGTACACAGGGGCGGCATCAGGGCAGTGGCAATGGCCACCCCAAAAATCACACTGGCTATGGTCCCGCTTTTGGTCTTGGCCACAATAAGCCCCAGCCCGCCAAAAATAGCAATGAGCACGTCAAGGATGGTGGGATAGGTACGGGCAATAAGCTCAGGCGTCTCCTCGGTAAGTGGCGATAACTTAAAGTACAGAAAGGCGGTGAGCACACTCAAAAAAACCATCACCCCCAGGTTGATGAGCGAGCGTTTCATGGTGTCAACATCGTTTATGGCCACCGAAAGGCCTATGCCCACAATGGGACCCATCAAGGGCGAAATAAGCATCGCACCTATCACCACGGCCGTACTGCTCACGTTTAGGCCAATAGATGCCACAAAGATCGAGAAGATAAGGATCCAGGCCGTATGGCCCTTAAACGAAATATCCTTCTTTACCGCCTCTATGGTGGCATCGCGATCAGAATCGGACCGGATATCAAAAAGCTCGGCCAAAAATTTCTTGATGCTCGCCCAGGTATTCAGCTTTACGTTTTCAAACGAATCGTCGTTGGGGGTAATCTTAATGTCGTCCTTGTTTTCCGATGTGCTCATCTACAGATATTTTTTACCAAATTTAGCCGAAACCTCCCCGAGCAGCGCCTTTATTTCCTGCTCCTTTTTCTTCGGAAACAACAGGAGGACGTCTTGCTTGTCAACCACGATATAATCCTCAATGCCGTCCAAAACCACCAGCTTTTTCCGCTCGGTAAAAATCATATTATTTTTTGAATTTTCCGAAAAAACTTCGGCGTTGACCAAAGCATTGTCTTCCTCGGTTTTATCCAGCTTGTCGTATAGGGCTCCCCAGGTGCCTAGGTCGTTCCAGTCAAAAGTGGCCTTTTTTACGTACACGTTGCCAGCCCTTTCCAAAATGCCGTAGTCTATGGAAATGTTTTGGGCCCGAGAATAATTTTCCTCAATAAAACTTTTTTCCTCGGAAGTATTCAGTGCGGAAACACCTTTGGAGAAAAGCTGGTACATCTCCTGCAGATAACTTTCAAAGGCCGAAACAATAGCCCTTGCGCTCCATATAAAAATGCCGGCGTTCCACAGAAAATTCCCTGCGGCCAAAAATGCCTTGGCGGTATCATAATCCGGCTTTTCCCGAAATTGGTTTACTTTGACTATCTCAGCGTCTGCAACTCCACCCTTGCCCGCCGCAGCCGAAGCATCGCTTTCAATATAGCCGTATCCGGTATTGGGGAAGGTAGGCTTAATGCCCAGGGTAAGCAATATTTGATCGCGCTGTGCCGCCTCAAAACAGGACTGCACGTCATTGGCAAAAGCCTCCTCGTCCTCTATCCAATGGTCGCTCGGCGCCACGAGCATCAGCGCATCGGGGTTTTCCTTTTTGATCTTAAGTGCCGATAGCAAGATACAAGGCGCGGTGTTGCGCATGGCAGGTTCCAGTACTACCTGCCCGGCCCTAATCTGCGGCAACTGCTGTAACGTCAGATCGAGGTACATCTCATTGGTGAGAATATAGATGTTTTCGGTCGGGATAATACCGTTGAGCCTGGAAAAAGTCTTTTGGAGCAAGCTCTGCCCCGTGCCCAGCATATCGTGGAACTGTTTGGGAAATTGTTGGGTGCTCACCGGCCAGAACCGGGACCCAATGCCCCCGGCCATGATTACGGCGTAATAGTTTTTGTTCATAGTAAAATTTTTGGGGCCCGCGGTCTTCGGGCCAGGTTTTACGAAAGATACCATTGGCGACAGCTGCGATGGCCTCCCAAAGTCAATTCTCTTTTCGGCCATTGGGGAAAGTCAAAAACTCCACCTCGGCATTGGGATTGAACAAATATATCCTGCCCGTAGCCACCTCTAGGCATTCATAGCGCTTTACCCGCTGCTTGCCCCTCTTGAATATTCTTCCGTTATACAATCTAAAGTGCCCTCCCAAGGGAATTTCAAAGATATAGTTTTTATCGTTCTCGGGGTCATATTGCTTCAGCGCCAGCGAAAGTTTGGCATCGGTATCGCTCGAGGCCCTCGGGTTTTTAAAATGTTGGGCCAACAGCGGCAACAATTGATTGGGAAAGACGCCAGAGTGCAAAAACGGGAGCATCAATTGCTGGAAGGTGCGCTTCCATTCCAGGCCATGGGGTTTTATGTTGCGGCCGTAGTGCGTGAAGGCCTCCAGATGGGCAATCTCATGCACCAAGGTAATCAGGAACCGATATTTGTTGAGGGAAGCATTTACGGTAATTTGGTGCTGGCCGTTGGGCAACTTTCGGTAATCGCCGTGGCGGGTCACCCGCTCGTTTACGATCTTTAAATGGATTTTATGCGTTTTGATAAGTTCAAAAACCGCCGGCACCGAGGCCGAGGGAACGTATTTTTCTAGAATTTCGGTCATTGTGGTCGCTTCGACTGTTTGGGCTTCAAAAATCCAAAAGTAATGATACTTTAGGTATTAACCTCCTTCCTATAGAAACCCAAAAAAAGGAAGGTTATTTTTTTTTTGACCGAATCCCATTTGCCCTCAATCGCTTATAGCTTCTTATTTAAAATTGCTCTAAATAATCTTTGAAATTCAAAAAAGCCATTCTATTTTTGCACGCAATTTAAAAGCAATCTAAATAAAAATAATCATGAAATTCATCACTATTGTATGTTTCGCACTCTGTGCCCAGTTGGCAATGGCACAGCAGGACGCCACCATAACGGGCAAGGTTCTGGATACTGACGAGGTTCCCGTGCCCTTTGCCACCATTTTTTTACCCGAGCTACAACAGGGTACGGCCGCCGATGAGAACGGTAATTATAAAATTCAAAACTTACGTAACGGCACTTGGGAAATAAAGGCCAGTGCCGTAGGCTATGCCACGGCCACCCAAACCATCACCCTTGACGGTCCGGAGCCGCAGCGGGTAGATTTTAACCTGCAATTCAACAACAACCTCGATGAAGTAGAGGTTTTCGGCAACCGCAACGACCGTCCAGACAAGATTGAATCAATCACCCGCCTACCTTTGAAGCCGTATGAGCAGATCCAGAGCATCTCGGTCCTTTCGGAAAAACTGATCGAGGACCAGGGCGCCCTGACCATTTCGGAGGCCACCAAAAACGTACCCGGAGTTTATACCTTTGCCACCTATGGCAACAAGCGCGAGAGCATGTCATCACGCGGGTTCCGGGGTATTCCTATTTTGAAGAACGGGGTACGCGTACATTCCGATTTCCGCGGAGTGGGTATCCTAACCGATATGCAGGGGGTTGACAACATCCAAGTATTGAAGGGAACCGCAGCCATCACCCAAGGCGTTGCAACCGACCTGGGCAGTCCGGGCGGAATAATAAATATTGTTACCAAAACGCCCAAATACACTTCTGGCGGAAGCGTGAGCCTACGTGGCGGCAGTTATGGCCAGATACGGCCTACCTTCGACGTTTACGGACCTTTGAATAAAGGCAAGGACATCGCCTTCCGGTTGAACGGGGCGCTGGAACGTGCCGATAGCTACCGCCACCTTGTGGAAAAGGAAAGCTTTTATTTCAACCCTTCCTTTGAATGGAAGATAAATGAAGAAACCACCGTCACTCTCGAGTTGGACCACTACTACGACAGCCGTACCCCCGATCTGGGCACGGTAAACCTGGCCGAAAATGACATAAACGCCATTTATGATCTGCCGCATTCGCAGTTCCTGGGCTTTAAGAATGACCGTTCCATTACCCAAAACACGACCTACTCCATAAGAATGGACCGTGAGCTAAATGACAATCTCACCCTAAAGGGAGCCTTCTACAGCTCCTCCCTCAAATTGGACGACAAAGGGGCCAGCTTGGGCAAGACCATCAAAGAGGGCGACGTTTCCATCTATAATGTTCGCCAACGCAGTTATTCCACCTCCACTCGGGAAGACGATAACAACGTATTGCAATTTGACTTGATTGGCGATGATATCTTTACCGGCAACGTCAAGCATACGTTCCAGGTAGGTTTTGATTACCGCACCTCCCGGTTCAGCACCCAAAGCCGCTCGGCAGGGGTGGTTGATACCATAAACGTATTCCAGCCCATTGACCACCGTTTGCCTGCCCTAGTTTTTGGCGATCCAAATACCAGCGGCGCCAAGACCAATGCCCTCGGCTTTGTGGCTCAGGACGTGATAAGCTGGAACAAATGGCTAAAAACCTTCTTGGGCGCCCGCTATAGCGTAACCGAAACCGTGGCCGAAAACGAGAATACAAGAAACGACGCCTTTAACCCACTTGGTGGCGTGCTGATTTCGCCCATAGAAAACGTCAATTTCTTTGCCAGCTATACCAATAGCTCCTATCCCCGAACCGCAGCGCGTCTTGGCGAGAATGGCGAGGAACTGGGCAACGAACGGTTTGACCAGTTTGAAGCCGGCGTAAAGACCAGTTGGCTGCGCGACCGTCTTCGTTTTAACCTAACCCTTTACAAGATCAACAACAAAAACATCAACCTTCCGGTCTATGACGAAACCTGGGCCAATATCCTTTATTACGCCAAAGGCGGAAATGACCAGCGCCAGGGAGTAGAGGTAGAACTTACGGGAAGACCTTTGGAAAATCTGGAGGTAATTGCCGGCTATGCCTATATAGACGCTCAATACAAAGAGCACACCAGCTATGTGTACGGCTCGGCCCCTTTAAACACGCCAAAGCATACCTTTAATGCCTATGCCCGGTATTCATTTGAAAACAACGCCTTAGAAGGTTTATCACTTGGGGCAGGTGCCTATTATACAGGCGAGCGGCCCATCAACGACTGGTCTTCCGGGGCCGTTACCCACCAGGGCATCGTGCCGGGCCAAAAACCTTTTGAAGTAAAGGCATACACCCTTGTGAATTTTCAGGCCGAATACCGTTTCAACAAACACTGGAGCCTTCAGTTCCTGATGAACAACGTGTTTGATACCATTGGCTACAATGCCTACAGGACCCGATACATAAACCAGACCGAACCCAGAAACTTTGCCGGCGTTTTGCGCTATGATTTTTAATTGTTTGAGTTGTTAAATGAAAAAGCACGGCGCGGGCCGTGCTTTTTTTATTTGGGGAAATTTTATGGCGTGGTACTGGAGACCTGCAATATTTTTCCGTTGTGGAATTTATTTCCCTTAAGGGAAAAATCAACGATATATTGTGCCATTTCCGAAGCCGAAACCGGTGCCTTAAAACCCGGGAAAGCCGCCTCCAGCATTTCGGTCTGTACGCTGCCCAAGGCCAGGGCGTTAAAAGATGGGCCGGTTTCCTTATATTCCTCAGCCAGTAATTCCGTTAAGGTAAGGATGGCCCCCTTACTGCTGCTATAGGCACTGAGCCCGGGAAACTTGACGCTGCCCTGCACCCCGCCCATACTGCTTATATTGACCACATGGCCCTTTTCTTCCATAAAGGGAAGCACGGTCTTTATCAAAGTGGCAGCACCAAGAATGTTTACATCATAACATTTTTTAAATTCTCCCAAAGTAATTTCGGCAAAGGGCTTGTTTACCAGATAGCCCGCATTGTTGATCAAGATGTCCACACGCGGCATTTTGGTCTGCAGATAGGCAGAGAGCTTGACTATTTCGGAAGTATCGGCAATATCAAATTGGGGTGCGGTCACGTTTTCAAGCTTTAGATCTGAAATGGGCCGTGAATTCCGCGAAAGCGCCAACACTTGGTGGCCCGCTTGCGAAAACAGTTTGACCATTTCAAAACCGATACCCCGGGAAGTGCCGGTGATTATTATATTTTTCATTTTTCGGATTGTCAATTTATGAAAAGACCCCACAGGTCTCTGAGACCGGTGAGGCCTAAACTCACTTAATTTATTAAATTACACAAACATGGTGACGGGATTTTCAATATACTGTCGCAAGGTTTGTAGAAATTTGGCGCCCGTGGCTCCATCTACAGTACGGTGATCGCAGGCCAGGGTTATCTTCATCGTATTTCCAACGGCGAGCTGTCCGTTTTTCACAACCGGCTTTTGAACTATGGTTCCCACCGATAAAATGGCGGAATTGGGCTGGTTGATGATGGAGGTAAACTCATCGATCCCGAACATACCCAGGTTGGAAACCGTAAAGGTACTGCCCTCCATTTCTTGGGGTGTGATTTTCTTATTGCGCGCCTTTCCCGCAAGTTCCTTTACCTGTGCGCCTATTTGCGAAAAGGTCATCTGGTCTGCAAATTTCAAAACAGGTACCAGTAGGCCCTCATCGACGGCCACGGCCACACCAATGTGAATGTGCTTGGCAATTTTTGTGACCTCGGGCGTCCATTGGCTATTCACCTGTGGGTGCTTCCGCAGGGCCATGGCGCAGGCTTTGATGACCATATCGTTAAAGGAAATCTTCACGTCCGGATCGGAATTTATCGCTTCTCGGGCGGCTATGGCGTGGTCCATGTCCAGCTCTACGGTAAGGTAATATTCAGGGGCAGTGAATTTTGATTCACTCAAGCGCTTGGCAATGGTCTTGCGCATTTGGCTGTTCTTCACTTCCTCAAAGCTTTCGGTACCCACAGGCACATAGGCCTGGCCGGCCGCGGCGGGTTGGTAATTCTCGATATCACTTTTTACGATACGGCCATTTTCGCCACTCCCGCGTACTTGCCGCAGGTTGATGCCTTTTTCCTCGGCCATTTTCTTGGCCAGGGGCGAGGCAAAGATACGGCCCTCCTGGGTCTGGGGTGCAGGTTCAGATGTTTTTGCTGAAGCGGCTTCTTTTTTGGTCTCCTCTTTTTCTGCAGCTTTATCGGAAGTTTCCTTTTCTTCCTTTTCGGAACTTTTTGCAGATTTTTCCTCGGAAGATTTTTCTTCTTTTTTGGAGGAAGACTCTCCCTTTTTGAAGTTTTCGGCCACGCCCGAAACATCGGTTCCCTCGGGGCCAATGATGGCAAGCAAGGCATCAACGGGGGCCGATTCGCCTTCGCCTATGCCAATTTCAAGAAGCGTTCCGGAATAAAAACTTTCAAATTCCATAGTAGCCTTGTCGGTCTCTATTTCGGCGAGTATATCGCCTTCCTCTACCTTGTCCCCTTCTTTTTTGAGCCAAGTGGCCACGGTGCCTTCGGTCATGGTATCACTTAGACGTGGCATGGTGATAATTTCAACACCTTCGGGCAATTCGGCACTGTCTTTTTCTTCCGATTTGTCTTCCGAAGTATCTTTTTCATCATTTCCATCTTCATCTTCTTTTTCTTCCGAAGCGTCCTTATCCGAGGTTTTTTTATCTTTTTTGCTTTTCTCTTTGTCATCCTTTTTATCGGAAGATTTTCCTTCCACCAGATCCGAGATGTCCTCATCCTTCTCGCCTATAATGGCCAGAAGGGCATCTACGGGGGCCGTTTCGCCCTGCTTTACACCAATGTGCAGGAGGGTGCCCTCATAAAAGGACTCAAACTCCATCGTGGCCTTATCGGTCTCGATCTCGGCAAGTATATCGCCTTCCTTCACGGTATCGCCCACTTGCTTAAGCCAAGTGGCTACCGTTCCCTCTTCCATGGTGTCGCTCAATCGCGGCATATTTATTACTTCTGCCATTTTTGTAGTAGATTTTAGATTTGAGACATTGGATTTTAGATTTCCGGTTTAAAGAAAAAATTATACTCCAACATCCACAAATCATTACTAAACTTTACTTATAATTTATCAGATAGAAACGGGTAATCCTTCTGTTCATATACCGAATCAAACATAACGTTCTTCTCCGGGTATGGTGAATCTTCGGCAAACTTTTCACATTCCTTCACCCGGGCCTTGACCTTTTTATCTGTCTTCTTTATTTCGTCTTCGGTGGCCCATTTGTTTTCGTAAATTTTATGGAGCACGTAGCTTATGGGGTCCTGTTCCTGCATCTTGGCCACCTCGTCCTTGGTGCGGTAATGCTGGGCATCACTCATAGAGTGGCCGCGGTAGCGGTAGGTCCTCAATTCCAAAAAGGTGGGGCCATCGCCTCGGCGGGCGCGCTGTATGGCCTCGTCCATTTCCTTGGCCACCACTTCGGGCTTCATGCCGTCAACGGGCTTGCAGGGCATTTCGTATCCCAAACCAAGTTTGTAAATGTCGGTATGGTTGGCGGTTCGGGCCACCGATGTACCCATGGCATATCCGTTGTTCTCACAGCAGAATACCACTGGCAATTTCCAGAGCATGGCCAGGTTAAAGGCTTCGTGAAGCGAGCCTTGGCGCACCGCTCCATCGCCCATATAGGTAAGGGTTACCGAGTCGCGCTCAAAATATTTATCGGCAAAGGCGATGCCCGCACCCAGAGGGATCTGGCCGCCCACAATGCCGTGGCCGCCGTAAAAGCGGTTTTCCTTGTCAAAAATGTGCATGGAGCCGCCCAAACCATGCGAAGTGCCCGTGCCCTTACCGTACAGTTCGGCCATTACCTTTTTGGGGTCGGTGCCCATGCCAATGGGCTGCACGTGGTTGCGGTAGGCGGTGATCATACGGTCCTTTGAGAGGTCCATAGCGTGCAGCGAGCCAGCCAAGACTGCCTCCTGACCGTTGTATAGGTGCAGGAAACCCCGCACTTTTTGATTGATATATACCTGGGCCAGCTTATCTTCAAACTTGCGCCAAAAGAGCATGTTCTCGTACCAATCGAGATAGGTTTTTTTGGTGATTTTCTTCATCTATCAACTGTAAATATTTCCGTGGCCGGAAATTTATTAAACGGATAACAAAAGTAGCACTTTATAAGTAGAAATCACAAATTACAAAATCCAAATTCCAAAGGGCGTCCGTAGTTTTGAAAACCCGGGGATTCAGTTTTTTTCCAAACTTGGAATTTGGCCGCAAAAGAGGTGGTATTTGGGTCCTACCTACCCCAGGCAGGTTTGGAATTTGGAACCAGCCTACCGCAAACAGGTTTGGGATTTGGAATTTGAAACCTGCCTGCCGCAGGCAGGTTTGGAATTTACCCCTTCTAAAGATATATAGCATCAAAGCCCAGTGGCAAAAGGTCCATCACGGAAGCGACCTTCACAATATTTCCCTCCTCGCCCATAAAGTAGATGGCAATGGGAGATTTCTGTTTTTGTTCATACTCGGCCAGCGATTGGCGGCAGGCGCCACAGGGAGCAATAGCCTCGGTAACGGTACGGCCGGCGGCCTTTACGGTAATGGCAAGGTGGGTGATGGTTTGGTCTGGAAAATTGGCCCCGGCCTGAAACACGGCCACCCTTTCGGCACAAAGCCCCGATGGGAAGGCGGCATTTTCCTGGTTGCTGCCCGTCACCACCTGTCCTGAAGCCAGACGTAGGGCCGCCCCTACCTTAAAATGCGAATAAGGCGCATAGGCACTTTCCCGTGCCTGCTGCGCCCTATCCATTAATTCTTGAATATCCTTTGGGAGTTCTGAAATATTTTCAAAAACTTCCAGTGCGATTTCAATTTTTTGCTTTTTCATTTATTTTGGACGGTGGGTTCATAGGAAATGTAAAGTTATCGATTTCCCGATTTAATAACCAAAACTGTTTTTTGGCCAGTCCAACCTATCCGGGTTTCTAATACTCGTCGTAGGTATCGCCAAAGTTGAAGGTAAGGCCGAAGCGCAGCGTTCCGTCCAGCGGGGTCACCTGCTTGCCCATTCCGAAGAGATAGGAAATGTCAATATTGATGGCCGTATAGCGGAAACCCGCGCCCACACTGGCAAATTTTCTACCACCTTTCATATCACTTTCGTTGAAATAGCCTCCTCTAAAGGCAAAAACATCTTGATACCAATATTCGGCACCCAAGGCCCAGGTAAACTCTTTCAGCTCTTCACTAAAACCTCCCGGGGCATCGCCGAAGGATTTAAAGATTCCTGAAAAGAAATTAATGTCTTCATATTCTTGTTTGGCCTGTGCCCTTTCCTCGCTGGTGATTTCACCGTCACCGTTAAGGTCTGGGTCTTGTGGGGTTGGCACCAAGAGTTTGTTTACCTGGGCATAAACGCCCACCTTGTTATATTCATCCAAAATAAAGTCAAAACCGCCACCCAGTGCCAGATTGGTAGGGAGGTTGCTTTCAGAACCCGCTTCGTCATATTTCAATTTGGGACCAATATTGGAAATATTGAAACCCATTCGCCAGCGGCCGTCAAAATCGTTATAGGGAATTTCCTCACTCTGGTAATATCCTGCAATGTCAACGGCAAAGGAATTGGCGGCCGAGGCATCATCAAGTGCAGTCTGCAATTTCAAATCGGAGCGCAGATATCTTCCCGCCACGGCCATGGAAAAGCGTTCGCTAAGACGAAGGGCATAGGAAACGTCAAAGGTCAATTCATTGGGGCTTTGGATAAGGGGAATTTGGTCGGCGGTTTCGCGAAGCTCTATATCGCCCAGTTTAAAATACCGGAAGCTGGCGGCCACGGCACTACGCTCGTTCAAACGGTTGTAGTAGGTAAGGTTTCCAAGAAATATATCATTTACCAATTTGCTCAAATAAGGTGTATAGGTAATACCCACCCCTTGTTTGGAAATGGCAAAGGCGTATTTTGCCGGGTTCCATTGCTGTGAGAAGGCATCGGCCGAGGTAACCACCCCAATGTCGCCCATACCCCCTGCCCTGGGATCTGCGGCTATTTGTAGAAATGGAACACCAGTTGTGATAGGATTAAAGTTTTCGATATCGTCCTGTGCAACAGATTGAAACGCCACAAGGCCCAATAGAACCGGGATAAATATTTTCTTCATATTATTTAATTTTGGCAAATATAATTTTAATTTTTAAAGGATAACGAGTTTCTCAAATTTTTCGACCCGCTGATTGGTTAACGTTGATCTTACGGTAATCTTATAAACATATACGCCTTTTCCTATCCGGTCGCCAAAATCATCACGGCCGTCCCAGGTTATTTCGCGGGAGAGAAAAATACCCGAGGCGGGCAGGGTGGCGTTCTTGGTCCAGACCACTTTTCCGGTTACGGTGAACACCTGCACCTGTACATCCAGCGGCTCTTCGGGCCGGTTGTGGTTAAACCAAAATTCGGTATAGTTTACAAAAGGGTTGGGATAGTTGAGCACTTTGGTGATCTCCAGTTTTCCGCTTCCGGCCACTATAAATTGTATCTCGGCCGTTGATGAATTGTTGTACACATCCCAGGCTTTTAGGGTAAGTGTGTGCAGTCCATCTTCCAAATCGCTGAATTTGTAATTGGCCGTTCCTTTGGTAAAATCGTCAACCTCGGTTTGATAGAATTCATTCAAGACAAAAGGATTGGTCTCATCGCCATCCAAGATTGCCACAATATCGTGGCCTATTCCACTGGCCGTATTGATACCGTTGGGATCTTCCAATTTGGCCAGCAGGATGGGACTATCATTGGTAATACCTCCGGAAACAAAACTTTCATCGTTCATATACAGCCTGATGAGCGGCCCCTCGTTGTCCTCCGGGGCATCTTCATTTAGCCCGCCCACGTCAAGGGAGAGGTTTACGCCCGTTTGGTCCTCAAAGGCGCCGTCCCGTTTGGCGTATAGGCTTAACCGGCCCTTGCCCACGGGGATCTGTATATCGCGGGGCACCACAAACTCAAATTGGAACCGCCCGTTCTGGATGCTGGCCTTTCCGTTGAAAAGCCCTTCTCCCAGCGTTACAAAATCGAGAAAAACGTTGTTGTGGTCATTGTCCAAGGTACGGCGCATGACGTTTTTGTCAAACAGCTTGGTTTCCAATACGCCGTTGTAATCGGTCATCACCTGGCCATTAAGGTCCAGGATTTCCCCTTCCAGCTTTACCCGCGACAGGGCCTTTAGGGTATCGGTAGCCTGGGCAAGGGGCACATCATTGAGCTTGGTAACGCGGATGTCCTTTTTGGGAAAAGCGAGCGGCATGGCCGGGTCGCCCAGATAGAAGACCACCCGTCGGGTAACGCTAAGGAGGTTGTTTTTTGCAATACGAAGCGCCTCGGCGGGCACTTTGGGCTCATCTACATCATAGCCAAACATCGGGTCTGCCAGTTTTTTGTTGAATTCTATTCCCACGGGAATAAATACGGCCCGGGTAGTAGTGACCATGGAAATGGCCCCGCCCTCCTTATTCTGATAGGTCAATTCCCCCGCCGTGATCCGGAGCGGGTTGTCAAATTTGGTAAACTCACAGGTCACGGTCACAAAACAGGGCAGGTTGTCCTTGTTTTTAAAAGATTGCGCCATGCCCTTGGTATATATGGCTTCATGGGCCAGGCCATCTTCGCCGCCGTGACCAAAATAGTTCATTACAATTGACCCAACCTCCAAGGCCTTTTTGATGGCTTCATTCACTTCCGGATAGCGGTTGCCCCCGGCCGAAGTCTGTTGCTGGTAGGCATCGGAGTGGATTTTCTTTACGTTTATAAATGGCTTTTTCAGGGAAATCTCATCGCCCAACTCGTCCAATTCCCGTTGAAGGGACTCCTCGCCCGCATTATCGGGATCATCAGAGATCAAAACAAAGTTGGTGCGCCAGTTGCCGTACGAACTTTTTGAGGTATAATTGATGATCTTATCGACCATGGCATTGGCCAGCGGCACGTTGTCAACCACTATCCTTCCTATGGCAATATCGAGCCGGTCCCTGTCTGGCAGTGAGTTGGGATCATCGTCATTTTCAAAAGTATCACCGCCTATGGTGCCTTCGTTTTCGTCCATACTTCCAAAGAAATCATCAGACATAAAGGAGCGGGCCGAATCGTCACTTGAAAGGGTATGGAAGGTAGGCACCACATTGTTATTGTTTGCGAGCCTGTCCTTATAATCTATGGAGGTATCGCCCATGATCCCAAGGTATTTTATCCTTTTGGAAGGCTGGGAGGCATTGTAGTACACATACCTTATAAAGTTTCGGATGGCGCCAATATCCTGTTTGCCGGAGCTGAATTCCTCATAAATCCTATCGGTGGTCACCACCTTTACGTTCAGACCGTACATCTCCCGATTATGGCGGGCCAACCGCAATGCAGGCTGGATCAGGTATGGAGCCGTAATTAGAATATAGTCAACATCCTGAAAGTTGCCCGAGGCGTCCTGAAAGATGCTTCCCTTTAAGTTTTGGTTTTGCACCCTAGATTGGGCCAAACGCACGGGCACGTAAAAGTCGTTGGGGTTCAGGGCCACATATTTGCGCACCGCCCCCAAATTCTGTTTAAAACTGAAAGTGGAAGCATTGCCTTCATTAGGCTTGGAAGTGATGTTCTGAAAGTCGGTAACATCCCAAACCTCCGAAAAATTGCCCGCATTGCCTATTTGGTATTCGGCCACCCCACTCAATGTTGATGCCTTGTTGTACTGAAACGGCATTTGGGTGCCAGTGCCGGCCAATTGCCTTACCGCCCAAATACCTATATAATCCAAATAGCCAATACTGGAAGGGTTGCCGCCATTATTATATGCCAGATCAACGGTAACGGTCTCATTGTTTGCGGGCACTTGGGTGGAAAGTTCGGCAAGGGCAATGAGCTCCACGTTATCCCTAAAATTCAGCGGATCCAGGCTGGTGCCATTGACGGTCACGGCCATGGAGGTAGAACTCTCCGAAACGCTCGCGGCCTTGACCACGATGTTCATGGGTGCGCCGGAGACTATATTGGGAAAGGTAAAGGTAAAACTCTGTTCGTTTTCAATGTCAAAGCGGTTGCCGAACCATCGCCTGCCCAAAAGGGTTGGGCTAAAGTCGTCAACCTCGTGGAATTGATATTCATCAAATTGGGTAATGGTATGCTGCACGGGCCCGGAAGGCTCTACCATAGGCAACACCCGGCGTCCGGGATTGCCACCAACGGTCACATAGTAAAATGACTCATCGCTATAAGGATTGAGGTTGGAATCATTGTTCTTTACATAACCCTTGGTGCTGGTAGCATAGAACAAAACATAATCGCCCCCGTCAAACGAGCCATCTTCCTCGCCCACCACCTTTATGGCCTGTTCCGGAATGTCAAAAAAACGGGTTTTAGAGTTCAATAGCGGCAACGACTGCCCACCATGGCCGTAAACCTTAATGGTGCGTGGATCTATGCCATCGGTATTCATACCCAGACTATTGAGAAAATCCTTGTCCAGCTTGTGGATCCCGGTTTTTTCCACCTTAAACTTAAACCATTCGCCGCTGGCAAGCACCGAATTGGAAATGCCGGGTGGCGCATTTCGCATTTGTGGCCCATAGGCATAATCAACCGTAAAGGACAGCACTTTTTGAAAGCCCCCTCCTCTTTTTACTATGGGCGAGAGCGTGAAGATGGTATAAAGCTCGTCACGGGCACGGGTACTGCCGATGGTATAAGAGAGTTGGGTAGGTACGGCCTCTCTATCTATTTTCTTCAGTTCTTCAGAAGACAAGGGGCCATAGCGCACATTGCTTACCCTGGCCGAATTGGGATTGGCAAAGTTGGCATCCTTCCATTGGGTGGTATAAACGGGCGGGCCGGGCGCAAAATGCAATTGCAGCAGATCACTTCCCTCCACCTCGGGAGAAGTTGGCTTTTCCTGTGAGAAACCTGGTGTACTGCCCGTGGAATTGCCCCAGAAAATTGTAATATCCTTAGACTGGGCCGAAGCCAATAATGGCATCGCCGCGAAAACAAAAAGAAGTATCGCTTTTTTCATTGGTATCTTTAACGTTTCAAATATACACTTAGTATAGGGGAACATTTCAAACTTTTTGTGCAAAATACCGCACGTACAATAATTAAAGATCGCATACGTTTGCATACGGAATAGGCCCTAAAACCGCCCAAAGGCCCAAGGCGCAATAATAGTAAAATATTATTGTGTTTTTGCCGTTAATTACTATATTGCGAACCCAATTTTATCATATTTGAATCTATGATGTTAAGAAAAAACCTAGCATTACAGCTATTTGTTACCGTAATAGCGGCCACGCTTTTTGTAGGCTGCAACAAATCGCGCGATTATAAGAATAGTTCGCGCGCCACAGGCTGGAAGATGAACGCCAAGGAAGGCGGCTTCCAGTACAACCCAAAGGCCAAGGAACAGGAAACTGGGCCCGGTCTTGTATTTGTTGAGGGCGGTACCTTCACTATGGGCCGTGTTCAGGACGACCCCATGCACGACTGGAACAACAGCCCCAACCAACAGCACGTACAGTCCTTTTATATGGACGAGACCGAAGTGACCAACCTTATGTATCTGGAATATCTGGACTGGCTGAAAAAGGTTTTCCCTCCCACCGATGAAAATTACAAAATGATTTATGAGGGCGCATTGCCTGACACTTTGGTCTGGAGAAACCGTTTGGGCTTTAATGAGGTTATGACCAATAACTACCTGCGCCACCCCGCCTATGCCGAATATCCGGTAGTGGGCGTGAGTTGGGTACAGGCGGTAGAATTCAGCAATTGGAGAACAGACCGAGTAAACGAAATGATTCTCGAAAACAACGGTATTACCGCCCGCAATGCGAGATATGATGTAGAGCCCGGCGAAACCTTTGACACCCAAACCTATCTAAACGCTCCCACATATACCTACGGCGGAAACGATTCCATCACTCGTGGAGGAAAAAAATCAGAGTCCATCGCAAAAAGAAGTAAGGACAGCACCAACCTTTACATTCAGCGAAAGGATGGCCTCTTGCTGCCCGCCTACCGACTACCTACCGAAGCTGAATGGGAATATGCTGCCCTTGGCCTGGTTGGGCTTCGCAATTACAACGTTTATAGAGGAAGAAAGAAATATCCCTGGGAAGGGCAATACACCCGCTCGGGCAAGAGAAGAAGCCGTGGCGACCAATTGGCCAACTTTAAACAGGGCGATGGCGATTACGGAGGTATAGCCGGATGGAGTGATGACGGCGCCGATATTACAGCCCAAGTAAAATCATACGAGCCCAATGACTTCGGCCTTTACGATATGGCCGGAAACGTGGCCGAATGGGTTGCCGATATCTACCGACCAATCATTGACGATGACTATAACGATTTCAACTACTACCGCGGCAACGTCTATACCAAAAATGCCATAGGCGATGACGGAAAAGTAAAAATAGTAACTAAGGACAGTATCGTTTATGATACCCTGAGCAACGGTAAAATAATAGCGCGCAATTTGCCCGGTGAAATCCTTCAAGTACCCGTTGATGAAAACGAGACCTATCTGCGCACCAATTTCTCACAGGCAGACAACCGTGACTTCAGAGATGGCGACAAGCGCTCATCCCGCTATTACCAATCATTTACCGATGATATGGATGAAAACGGCGATAGCAATAAGCGTATGTACAACTCGCCCGTGCAAAAGGTATATGCAGACAGTAGCGGAACACTGGACAGACAATACGACAAATCATCCAGCCGTACTACCTTGGTAGATAATGAGGTACGCGTATATAAAGGCGGTAGCTGGAGAGACCGCGACTACTGGCTCGATCCCGCACAGCGACGCTATTTCCCCCAGGATATGGCTACAGACTATATCGGCTTCCGATGCGCTATGTCTAGGGTGGGCTCAAAATCTAAGAAAGGAAAGCGCCCGCGCAACTAATATAATTTTTTTACGAAAAACAACCCTCCTTGGCATACGGCTTCGGAGGGTTTTTTATTATTTTTATTTCATGAAAATAAAGGAGCTCCATAAATATTTCTCGGAAAGCAGCGGTGTATGTACAGACACCCGCAAGATTGTCCCCAACTGTATCTTTTTTGCCTTAAGAGGCCAAAATTTCAACGGAAACCTATTTGCACAGGAAGCCCTTGACCGGGGAGCCTTTAAGGTAGTGGTGGACGAAATGGAATTCCACAAAAATACGGGAGAGACCAGTTG